>JAAWDX010000007.1 GCA_022794035.1 Lachnospiraceae bacterium
CATCATCACTGCCAGGTACTGTCTTACTCTCTTTTTCATCCTTTTCACGCTTCCCTTTCTTTCTTAGGCCCTTCCCCTGTGCCCTTTTATATGTATTGTTAAGATATTTTCCTTTATACTTCTTTAAGACCCCCTCCCCTCTCCTTTCGGCTCACCTTTTTTCCCTTTTTTTTATTTTTTATTTCTGAGCTGTTTTTTTCATGTTTCTCGTCTTTATAAGATAAAAGATTCTATTATTTTAAAAATGGAGATTCTATATATGTTTCATTTCAGAAAAACACCTAAAATCCCGTCTTCTTCATCTCCTCAAACGGCAGACGCATTGTTTAATCAAATCTCTGAAAAGCTATCTCTATCTTCTTCAAGGCGTTCTAAATGGCGCTTGAGCTATACTCTTTCTCTCACAAAATATTTTTTGCCTCGCCTATTTATGTTTATTTTATTCATATGTATTTTAATTGGCGGTATTCATTTTCTCACTACTCCAGCTTCTATCCAAAATATAACATGTGATTCCCAATCGTATGAGGCGCAAAGAATCTCTTTTCAAATAACACATCCTTTCTGGATTAAATCCATCACCGCTTCTCAAAACAATTCTTTACTGCCGGTTTCTCAAGTCGATGATACTTACTATGTTGATGCAACCGAAAATGGAGTATTGCTGCTAGAAATTGAAACCATTTCTCATGTGCGTATAGAGCAAGAGATTATCATTGATTCTATCGACGATGAAGCCCCTCATATCCAGTCTCATCTTCGCAAAGGAGATGAAGTTTTCATCTATCTTTCCGATCAGGATGGAGCCGGCATCAATTGGCAGACCATCCAAGCAATTGGGCAGACATCTGGCACCTGCTTTCTCCCCTCGCATTATGATGAGAGTTCAAGTCTTATTATTTTTCCATTTCCTTCCGAGCCTCTTCAAATTACTATTCCTGACTTAGCCGGTAATTATTGTATAGCCCTTTTAGAGCCTTATAAAGCAGAATAATTTTCTCTGCTTTATAAGGTCTTTTATATCTTTTAAAACATAAAAGGCTTTCCTTAGTTGAGTTTTTCATTATTTTACGCTATAATAAAACAGGGATTGGAAGGAGAAGACATTCAAATGAAAAGAATCTATAGTTCTCAAAATGTATATGACGCTCTTCAGGAACGTCTTCATTTTATTTTTACAGAATTTGATAATATTTACGTTTCCTTCTCTGGAGGCAAGGATAGCGGACTTTTATTAAATCTAACCTTAGATTTTCAAAAAAAGTATTACCCCCATAAACGAATCGGTGTTTTTCATCAAGATTTCGAAGCCCAATACACCGTCACCTCAGAGTTTGTGGAGCGTACCTTTAAACGCATTGAAAATGAAGTAGAGCCCTATTGGGTTTGTTTGCCTATGGCCACCAGAACTGCTCTCAGCAGCTATGAAATGTTCTGGTACCCCTGGGATGACACCAAAGAGGATGCCTGGGTGCGGCCCATGCCGCAACACCCTTACGTAATCAATCTTCAGAATAATCCCATGACCACCTATCACTACCGCATGCACCAAGAAGATCTTGCCAAACAGTTTGGCCGTTGGTACCGTCTCTCACACGATAACAAAAAAACGGTCTGCCTGCTTGGGATCCGCGCCGATGAGTCATTGCAGCGTTACAGCGGCATCATTAATAAAAAATATGGTTATCAGGGATCCGCCTGGATTTCCAAGCAATTTAAAGATGTATGGTGCGCTTCTCCTCTATATGACTGGCGATCCTCTGATGTATGGCATGCCATCAGTCTTTTCCACTATGACTATAACCGCTTATATGATCTGTATTATATGGCTGGCTTAAAGATCAATCAAATGCGGGTAGCTTCTCCTTTTAACGATTATGCAAAGGACAGCTTAAATCTATATCGCGTTATTGATCCTCAAATTTGGACTAAGCTGGTCGGGCGAGTGCAAGGTGCCAATTTTGCTGCCATCTACAGTAAAACCAAAGCGATGGGATATAAAAATATCACACTTCCCGAAGGCTATACCTGGAAAACCTATACACAGTTTTTACTCAGCACCCTTCCCTCTCGCCTCAGAAGAAACTATATTCAGAAATTTAATACTTCGATTCGTTTCTGGCATACGACCGGCGGTGGTTTAGAAGAAGAAACAATTCAAGAGCTGGAAGCTCATGGATATCGCATTCAGCGAAATGGTATTTCCAATTATACCATCGGTAAAAATTCCCGCGTGATCTTTTTAGATAAGATCCCAGATCATACCGATGATATTAAATCTACCAAAGACATTCCCAGCTGGAAGCGTATGTGCTACTGTATTTTAAAAAATGATCATATTTGTCGCTTTATGGGCTTTGGCCTCACCAGAGAACAGCAAAGCAAAATTAACACCCTAAAAATTAAGTATCGTAAACTTGGAGAATCATCATGAGTTATCAAAGTCCTGTATACCAGATCCTTTCTGTTCCTATTGAAAAAATTGTCCCCAATACATATAATCCTAACTCTGTGGCGCCGCCGGAATTAAAGCTTCTATATGATAGTATTAAAGAAGATGGATATACAATGCCCATCGTCTGTTATCATGTAAAAGAAGACGATACCTATATCATTGTCGATGGCTTTCACCGTTATCGTATTATGCTGGACTATCCGGATATCTACGAACGAGAGAGCGGTAAGCTACCTGTCTCTGTCATTGACAAGCCCTTAGACTGCCGGATGGCAAGTACAATTCGTCACAATCGCGCCAGAGGATCCCACGATGTTGATTTAATGAGCAACATTGTTGCAGAATTGCATGAACTGGGACGTTCTGATGCCTGGATTTCTAAGCATCTTGGCATGGACAAGGACGAAATATTACGACTTAAGCAAATTACTGGTCTAGCCGCTCTTTTTCAGGATGTTGAATTTGGAAAAGCCTGGCAGCCTCTTGATGAGGATCTGCCGCAATAATAAAGCGAGTGCTGCATCTGGATGATCCAGATGTAACACTCGCCTTTATTTTATTCTTCTTCCTCTACCGTTTGCGGAAGGCGTTTCGCCATAATTTCAATGACGCTTCTTTTGTCCGCTTTTACAATAATAAATGCAAAGCCTTCAAATTCAAAGCGTTCTCCTACCTGAGGGATTTTCTCCATCTCCTCCATCAGCCAGCCGCCGACAGAGGTTGATTCGAATTCATCAGGGTCCTGTAAGATGCCTAATGTTTCAAACATGTCATCCATATCGGCTGCGCCGTTTATAAGCCACTGGTCGTCATTTTCTTTCTGGAACATCACTTCTACTTCATCGTGTTCATCCCAGATCTCTCCAACCAGCTCTTCTAAAATATCTTCCATCGTTACAACGCCTTCTACACCGCCGCCTTCATCCAGCACGAGTGCCATATGCGTTTTACATTGCTGCAGCTTTTTCAATAACGCTGAAATCTTAATGCTTTTGGGGACATAAAGCGCTTCCTTAACCAAGCTAAGATATTCTGTACCTCCGCTTGTAATATGCGCCATAAAATCCTTCTCGTGTAAGATACCAATGATATTGTCGATCGTCTCATGATACACCGGCAACCGAGAGAAGCCGTGCTCAAAAAAGACCTTCTTTACTTCTTCTAATGGCGTATCATCCTCTATCGCAATCATATTGACGCGTCTGGTCAGTACTTCCTCTACAGCCACATCATTAAACTCAATCGCCGAACGGATCAGATCGCTTTCGCCTTCTTCCAAACCGCCGCCTTCTTCCACTTCATCCAGCATGGTCATGAGTTCTTCTTCTGTGGCTCCCTGCTGCTCTTTATCCTTAAACAAGATCGCCATCAACTTGGAGACCGGACTAAAAAGCCAGCTAAGAGGAGACAAAATCAACATAACAATACGAAATACCGGAGCACTCGCGGTTGCAATGGATTCCGGACGCTGTTTAGCAAGACTTTTAGGACAGATCTCACCAAAAATCAGAACAATGATCGTCATAACCACCGTCGAAATCGTCACGCCGTAGGTCGGGAAATAAGTTGTAAACAACACAGTTGCAATTGAGCTGGCTAAGATATTAACAATATTATTTCCAATTAACAATGTGGAAATAACTTTGTCAAACTTCTCTGTCAATTGCATCACCAACGATGCTTTGCGGTTACCATTTCCGGCAGCATTTTTCAGGCGGATCCGGCTGGCACTCATGAAGGCCGCTTCTGTCCCTGAAAAATATGCAGAAAACATCACTAATACAATCAAGAAAATAATCTGTTGCGTAATGCTCATAGTCGCGTGCCTCCTTTCACAGAGGCGAATTGTAATCGACTCAGATCATCATGACTGCTGTCCGGCCCTTTAGCCGTACTACTAGACCGCGGTTTACCATCGGGTATTGCATCATCCATAAAACTAAAAACCTCCTTGTGCTTTGCACATATAATATGATATATCATTGTATCAGTTTTGTTCATAAATGTAAAGAAATTTTTATCTTTCCCTATTCCTTAGCATAATGATATCGAATTTTGATATAGATTAACGCCACTAAAGTAGATACGGCCGTTGCCAAAATAGCAGGCCCTACAATTTCGGTAGGATTTGCCGAACCATACCGCACTCTGTATGCCAGCATATTGATCGGAATCAGCTGCAGGGATGACATATTCAAAATCATAAAACTGCACATATCCTTTGTCGCCCGCTTAGGATGCGGATTTCGTTTCTGTAAGCTTTCCATTGCCTTCAAACCGGGCGGTGTAGCTGCCCATCCTAACCCAATCAAATTAGCTACAATATTCGCTGCGATATGTTCTAATGCTTCATCCTCCTCCGGGATTCCCGGAAAAAGCCAGCGCAAAAAGGGCCTCATTTTTTTACACAGCTTCTTCATAAGACCGGCATCTTCGCCGATTCGCGTAAGCCCCGTCCACAAAGAAATTACACCCACTATGGAAATACCAAGTGTAATCGCTTCTCCAGATGAATCAATCAGGGCCGTCCCCAGTTCGCTCATTCTCCCTGTAAGTGCGGCCACCAAAATACTAATCAAAATCATAGCTGCCCAAATTCGATCTAACATATATATACTCCTTTGCCATATTATGGCTAATTTTGCCAGTTATAATAAAAATTTGAAATTTTTTCCAAAATCATGTTGATAAATTTTTCCAGTTATGGTAATATATACATTAGTTCCTTATATTGGTTTTATCATAAGGAAGCAAAATGAGCGATAGGAGGCAACAAAAGATGAAAGCAACCGGGATGGTACGCAATATAGATTCTTTAGGGCGAATTGTAATTCCTATTGAACTGCGTACGCGATTGGGGATGGATATCAATAAAGCGGTGGAGATCTTTACAGATGAAGATATGATCATCCTTCGCAGATATGAACCTGCAGACATTTTTACTGGAGAAACAGAGGATCTGATCGATTTTGACGGTAAGAAAATCAGCCGTAAAACAATTAGGGCTATGGCCGAGCAGGCTGGTTTTACCATCACAGAATAAGCAGTACATAAAAAGGCTTCTGCATCATCTTATGCAGAAGCCTTTTTTCTATGCCATTTCTTCACTTATAATAAACTGTCCTGTGTTTCCACCGCTGCAACTCCCTCGGCCCCTGTCAGTGGTGCAAACCCATATTTTTCTCTTACCTTACTCTCAATTTCATTCAGCAGCTCCGGCGTTTCCTCCAAATGCTTTTTAACATTCTCACGCCCCTGTCCCAGCCGTGCATCATGATAACTATACCAACCGCCGCTTTTTACCACAATTCCTTCATTGGCAGCCAGATCGAGCACGTCTCCTGCTCTGGAAATTCCTTTTCCATACATAATATCAAACTCTGCTTCTTTAAAAGGCGGGGCCACTTTATTTTTTACGACCTTAATCCGTGTACGGTTTCCAATAAATTCGCCGTTTTGCTTTAAGGTTTCAATCCGGCGCACATCTAAACGGACAGAGGCATAAAATTTAAGCGCTCTTCCTCCTGCCGTTGTCTCCGGGCTGCCAAACATAACCCCCACCTTCTCACGCAGCTGGTTAATAAATACTACAATACACTTTGATTTATTGATTGCACCAGCCAGTTTTCTAAGAGCCTGCGACATCAATCTTGCCTGCAGTCCTACATGAGAATCTCCCATTTCACCGTCAATTTCTGCTTTAGGCACCAGCGCTGCTACGGAGTCAACAATCACAATATCCATAGCGCCTGAACGCACCATCGTCTCCACAATTTCCAGCGCCTGCTCGCCATTATCCGGCTGTGAGATATAGAGATTATCAATATCCACTCCCAAATTTTTTGCATATTGCGGATCGATAGCATGTTCTGCATCCACATACCCGGCAATCCCGCCGCCTTTCTGGGTTTGGGCTACCATGTGCAATGCAACTGTCGTTTTACCACTAGATTCAGGGCCATAAATCTCTACGATCCTTCCTTTAGGAATTCCTCCTACACCAAGTGCAATATCTAGTCCAAGAGAGCCAGTGGGAATAGCTTCTACATTCATCTGTCCCAAAGATTCTCCAAGCTTCATGATCGAGCCCTGACCATAATCCTTTTGAATTTTTCCAATCGCTGCTTCCAGTGCTTTTTGTCTTTCGTCTTCCATTTGGTTACCTCCCATACTCTTTATATATATTATCGTATATTTTTTGACAAAAACCAAGTGTTTTTTAATTTTTTAATAAAATTAGCCGCAGCAAATTCAGCGCTTTTACGACAGATAAGCGTCGGTTTGCTTCTCGGTTTCTGCTAAAGCTGCATTTTTCTGCCTTTACAATCCCTTTACAGTACGCCGCAATCCAAACCGTTCCTACCGGCTTTTCTATGCTGCCTCCTCCCGGCCCCGCGATCCCCGTCACAGAAATCGCTGTTTCCGTTTGCAGTGCTTTTGCCGCTCCTATCGCCATCTCGCAGGCTGTTTCTTCGCTGACAGCTCCAAATTGATGCAGAGTCTCCTCTTTTACCCCTAAAAGCTTTCTTTTAGCCTCGTTGGAATAAGTAACAAAACCACCCTCCAGCACCTCGGAGGCGCCGGGATAATTAACAATCTGACCGCTGACCCATCCTCCGGTACAGGATTCCGCCGTTGCCAGCTTCCAGTTCTTTTCCTTCAAAAGCTCTACGACAACCCCTTCCAGCGTCTGCGCATCAGTTCCAAATATCTGCTGGCCAAAGAGCATGCGAATTTCATCCTCCACAGGCCTGATCATTGCCTCTGCCTCTTCTTGCGAAGCCGCTTTCGCCGTAATTCTAAGATCGACAATTCCTTCTTTTGCATAGGGCGCCAGCGTTGGATTTATCATCCTCTTCATCTGCTCCTTTAAGGCAGTCTCTACCGCTGACTCTCCGCTTCCACAGATATGCAATGTACGGGAATGCATCACCGCCTGGCTAAACCGGCGCAGATATGGCAGCACCTGTTCATCAAACATCGGGATAAGCTCTGACGGCGGCCCCGGCAGCATAATCAGAATTCGCTCTCCCTTTTGCAGTGCAAATCCCGGAGCTGTACCATTATGATTATAAAATGGTACACTGCCTTCGGGTAAAAGTGCTTGTTTCCAGTTATTCTCCGTAATTTGACGTCCCAGCCGCCCCATATATTGCCTAATATGTTCCTTTGCCTCTGGATCCTCCTTAAGATCAGCCCCAAAATAGGCGGCAGCCATCTCCTTAGAAAGATCATCCTGTGTTGGCCCCAGTCCCCCGGAGGTAATTACCAAATCAGCTCTTTCATAGGCATCCTTCAAGGCATCCTGTACTCGCTGCGGATTGTCTCCTACCACCTGCTGATGATACGTATTAATGCCCAGCGCTGCAAGGCCGCGAGCCAAATAGGAGGCGTTTGTATTGACAATATCTCCTAATAAAATCTCCGTACCAATCGCCACAATCTCTGCTGTCAATGCTTTCATTTTACCCTTCCTTAAGCACTCCGATATTATTTTTGATGTAATTCACTACCGAAATAATGGTTAAAACAAGCGATGCATAAACAAAAACCTGCTGAATGATATAAAACCAAGATGCTGAGAAAGGAATAAGCAAAAACATGACCGTAAACATCTGTACGACTGTTTTACATTTCCCCCAAATATCAGCAGCAATCACCACATTTTCAGTTGCAGCTACCAGCCGAAAGCCACTGATGATAAATTCGCGTCCAATCAGAATGACAACGATCCAGGCCGGCAAAATTCCGTTCTGAACGAAGCAGATCAAAGCAGAGCACACCAACAGCTTATCCGCCAGCGGATCCATAAATTTGCCAAAATTCGAGACAATATGCAGGCTTCTGGCCAATTTCCCATCCAAATAGTCTGTCAGACAGGCGGCAGCAAAGATCACTAATGCAACATACTGATTGTATGGAGCCGCTACTACACAAGTGGTTAAATAGAAAAATACATATAGCGGCACTAAAATAATCCGAAGCACTGTTAGCTTATTGGCTATGTTCATACGAATCATATCAATTCTCCTATCAAATCATATTCATAAGCACCTGTTACCCTGCAGCGCACAATATCGCCGGAACGCAGCTCCTCTGCTGCTGTTATAAAAATGAATCCGTCGATTTCCGGAGCGTCCCGATAGGTCCTCGCGCTGTAAACCTCCTGTCCTTCCTCGCTCTCTTCCGGAATGCGTCCTTCAATTATGGCCATCAGCTCTCTTCCCACCAGCTTCGCTGAGGCTTCTTCACTGATCTCCTTTTGCAGCGCCATCAGCTCGGCTTGCCGGCGCGCCTTTTCTTGTTCTGGAATCTGATCGGGCAAAAGCGCAGCCGGTGTGCCCTCCTCCTGCGAATAGGTAAACACGCCCAACCGTTCAAACGCATTTTCTTCCACAAATGCCATCATTTCCTGAAATTCTTCTTCTGTTTCTCCCGGGAAACCAGTAATCAGCGTTGTCCTGATCGCAATCTCAGGCATCGCCTTCCGCAGCTTTGCCATCACTTCTTGAAGCTCTTCTTTAGTATGGCGCCTTCCCATCCTTCGCAGTACGGTATTGCTGCAATGCTGAATTGGCATATCAATATACGGAAGAATTTTTTCTTCGGTCTGCATGACATGAATCAGTTCATCTGTAATATCCTCCGGATAACAATATAACAGACGAATCCATTCAATTCCGTCAATCTGACAAATTTCATGCAGCAGCTCCGGAAGCTGGCATCCATCTGGTAAATCACGGCCATACTTTGTGATATCCTGCGCAACGATCATGAGCTCCTTAACGCCCTCTGCCGCTAAATCCCTTGTTTCTTGCAGGATATCCTCTTTCCTGCGGCTTCGATAGCGTCCCCGCAGCTTAGGAATAATGCAATATGTACAATGATTATCACAGCCCTCAGCAATTTTCAGATACTCATAATATCCCGGTGTACTTACCGTCCGCTTATGATAAGACAGATCCCTGTGCTCCATCTGGTCCGTCTGCCGGACCTGCTTTTTTCCCTCCAGCAAAAGCGCGTCCATCACCTCTACGATCTTCTCATAGCTGCCCGTTCCCACAACGGCATCCACCTCCGGCAGTTCTGCAAACATTTCATCTGCATACCGCTGCGCCAGACAGCCTGTTACAATCAGCGCTCTGCAGCGGCCGACTTCTTTGTATTGCCCCATCTCTATAATGGCATTGATGGATTCCTCCTGCGCATCCTGAATGAATGCGCAGGTATTGATCACAATCGCCTCAGCTTCTTCATCCTGCTTCGTAATTTCATATCCATGCTCTGTCAGCAGCGTAAGCATGATTTCACTATCGACCGTATTTTTATCACAGCCTAATGATACGAAAGCGACTTTTTTCACATGAGCCTCCATTTACTTGTTTTTCTCAGCCTGCTTCTCATATGCCTGCACGCAGTTAAGCAGGAGCATAGCCACTGTCATTGGTCCTACGCCTCCCGGAACCGGCGTAATCGCTCCGGCAATGCCCATACAGCTCTCTGTATCCACATCGCCGCATAGTCCCTCCGGCATACGATGAATTCCCACATCAATCACAACAGCCCCCGGTTTGATCATGGACCCATCGATCAGTCCCGGCTTTCCGGCCGCTACCACAAGGATATCCGCCAAGCGGCAAATAGACGCTAAATCCTGCGTATGCGAATGGCATACGGTGACAGTAGCATTTTCTTCCAGCAGAAGAAGGGCTGCCGGCTTGCCTACCAGATTGCTCCGTCCAACCACAACGCAGTGCTTACCCTCCATTTTGATTTGATTACGCCTTAATAGCTCTACCACTCCGTTTGGCGTACAAGGCAGAAATTCCTCACTGCCTCCCTTCATCAAATGTCCCAAATTTTCGATATGAAAGCTATCGACATCCTTATCAGGTGCAATCATCTGAATCACTCTGTCAACCTGAATATGCTCAGGCAGGGGCAGCTGTACCAAAATTCCATTTACAGCAGGGTCCGCATTCAGCTCTTCAATCTTCTGCAGAAGCTCTTCTTCTGCAACATTCTCTGGCAAGCGAATGGTTTCTGATGAAATGCCGACCTGGCTGCAGGCCTTTTCTTTTCCTTTTACATAGGTTTGTGAAGCCGGATCCTCTCCCACCAGCACCACCGATAAATGAGGAGCGGCCTTTCCCTGCGCCGTTATCTCTGCCACGCGCTTTGAAACCTCTCTACGAATCTCACCTGCTACTTGTTTACCGTCTATCAGCCTTGTTTCCATTTTTTCCTCAAAATTTCTTAGAACAATCCTGTGATGTTGCCATCTGCATCCACGTCAATATTTTCCGCTGCCGGTACCTTGGGCAGTCCGGGCATTGTCATGATATCTCCTGCCAGTGCCACTACAAATCCAGCTCCTGCCGACAACGTCACCTGACGGATCGTAATCTTAAAGCCTGTCGGACGCCCCAGCTTCTTTTGATTATCTGATAAAGAATACTGCGTTTTTGCAATACATACCGGACAATGACCATAGCCAAGCTCCGTCAGCTTTTTCAGCGTCGTTTTTGTCCCCGGGCCAAATGTTACGCCGTCAGCACCATAAATCTTAGTTGCTATCGTCTTAATTTTATCTTCCAGGCTCATCTCATCCGGATACAGAGGATGATAATGAGATGTCTTTTCCTCCAAGGTTTTCAGCAGCTCCTGCGCCAGCTCAATGCCGCCTTCTCCACCCTTTTCCCACACTTTGGAAAGGGCAAAGGAGCATCCCAGTTCACGGCAATGCTTCTCAACATATTCAATTTCTGCCGGCGAATCTGTGATAAAAGAGTTGAGCGTCACAACCACCGGCACATCATACTGCTGCAGATTTTGAATATGCGCCTCCAAATTGACAAAGCCCTTTTCCAGCGCTGCTGTATTCTCCTTAGCCAGCTCTTCTTTTTTAACGCCGCCATTATATTTTAACGCCCGAATCGTTGCCACAAGAACAATGGCATCCGGCTTTAAGCCGCCCATGCGGCATTTAATATCCAGAAACTTTTCTGCTCCCAGATCGGCACCGAACCCTGCCTCTGTAATGACTAGATCTGCCAGCTTTAATGCATATTTGGTTGCCCGCAGACTATTGCAGCCATGTGCAATATTAGCAAACGGACCGCCATGAATAATACAGGGCGTATTTTCAAGGGTCTGCACCAGATTCGGATTGATGGCATCCTTAAGCAAGGCCGCCATGGCCCCCTGGGCCTTTAAATCACGTGCATATACTGCCTTTCCATCATAAGTATATCCGATTAAAATATTGGCTATGCGCTCTTTTAGATCCATCAAATCCTGTGCAAGACATAAAATTGCCATGATTTCAGAGGCAACCGTAATCATATAGCCGCTTTCTCTAGGAACTCCCTGGCTTTTTCCTCCAAGTCCTACAATGACCTGCCGCAGTGCTCTGTCATTTAGGTCAACGACTCGTTTCCAGGTAATCGTTCGCGGATCAATCCCTAACGCATTTCCCTGCTGCAAATGATTATCAATCATCGCAGACAGCAGATTATGTGCCGTTGTAATAGCATGCAAATCTCCTGTAAAATGAAGATTGATATCCTCCATCGGAACAACCTGAGCATACCCGCCGCCGGCGGCACCGCCCTTTACTCCCATACAGGGACCTAACGAAGGCTCCCGCAACGCAATAATCGCCTTTTTGCCCAGCTGTCCCATGGCTTGCCCCAATCCTACCGTAGTCGTCGTCTTTCCTTCTCCTGCCGGTGTTGGATTGATTGCTGTAACCAGAACAAGCTTACCATCCGGATTGCCTTCAATCTTTTTCCATAGTCCATTTGTCAGCTTAGCCTTATAACGGCCATAGCACTCCAGATCCTCCTCGCCAATTCCCAGCTGAGCAGCAATCTCCGTAATCGGTTTCATCTTTGCCTCTCTTGCAATCTCGATATCCGACTTAAATGCCATTTTTAATTCCTCCTTAATATTGATCATTTTCCCATTCTTCTTTTGTCATTAATACCTTACGAGGCTTACTGCCCTCATCCGGGCCTACCACACCTCTGGCATATAGCGCATCCATCAGGCGAGCCGCCCGATTAAAGCCAATCCTAAAAGCTCTTTGCAGCATGCTGATACTGGCTCTTTGTTTGTCTACGACAAACTTAACGGCCTCTTCCAGATATTCATCGATCTCATCCTCAATTCCGCTGGATCCCGTCCCTTCTTCTCTCTGAAGAGTATCCATCAGATCCGCATCATATTGCAGACTCTGCAGGCGTACCGCCTGCACGACCTCCTCCACCTCCTTATCCGATACAAACGTTCCCTGAATCCGCACCGGCTTAGAAGCACCGATCGGAGAAAACAGCATATCTCCCTTTCCCAGCAGCCGCTCCGCACCTACATTATCGAGAATGGTACGAGAATCCACTCCTGAAGAGACAGCAAATGCCAAGCGAGAAGGAATATTCGCTTTAATCAGACCGGTAATGACATCAACTGAAGGTCTCTGTGTGGCAATGACCAGATGCATGCCAGCTGCTCTTGCCATCTGCGCAATCCTGCAGATAGACGCTTCTACCTCTTTAGAGGCCACCATCATCAAATCGGCCAGCTCATCAATCACAATGACAATCTGCGGCAGCTTCTTCTCTTCTTCGCCCAGCTCTACCACGGCTTCATTATAGCCTCTGATATCGCGGACATTCATATCAGCAAATTTTTTATAACGTTTTGTCATTTCCTGCACAGCCCAATTGAGTGTAGCAGAAGCTTTCTTTGGATCATTAACGACCGGCAGCAGTAAATGAGGAATCCCATTATATACAGAAAGCTCAACCACCTTAGGATCAATCAGAATCAGCTTTACCTCATTGGGGTCTGCCTTATAAATCAAGCTAACAATTAAAGAATTGATACAGACGCTTTTTCCAGAGCCTGTAGCACCTGCAATTAAAAGATGGGGCATCTTCGCAATATCCGCAACCCTTACCTCACCGTCAATATCCTTTCCCAAGGAAAAGGTAAGCTTGGAGGGCGCTTTGCGAAACGTATCGCTGTCAATAATTTCCCGCAGCGTAACCATGCTGATCTCTTTATTCGGGACTTCGATCCCCACAGCGCTTTTTCCTGGGATCGGCGCCTCGATGCGAATCGAGGAAGCCGCCAAATTCATTGCAATATCGTCAGTCAAATTGACAATGCGGCTCACCTTGACCCCCTGCTTCGGCTGCAGCTCAAACCTCGTAACTGCAGGCCCCTTATTGACCTGAATGACTTTAGCCTCTACGCCAAAGCTCAGCAGTGCATCCTCCAGCAGCTTAGCACTTTTTAAAAGCTCCTCTTTCGATGAACCCGCTGCTCCCTCTGCGTTTCCCTCTTTTAACAGCTCAATAGAAGGAAATTCATAATGTCCGCTTGGCCCTGGAGCTTTAGGCGGATTTTTAAAATCAGAAGCTCTTGTCTCATGCAGATCTTCTTCCATTCCCATCTTCTGCATCGTTTCATCCTGATCCTGATAGCCTGTGGGAAATTCCTCTTTGGAAAAAGCCTTTTCCATGGAGATATTCTCTGCAAATGCCTCCATTTCTTCCTGATATTCCGGCGCTTCGGCTTGATCAGAGAGTTCCGGCGCTATGGACAGCGCCGATTCATCTTCCGTCTTCTCCGGCTCCTCTACGATTAACGGGAGATCCTCCTGCCCTTCTTTTTCTTCGATTAAAATTTCCGGCTCCAAAAGCTCTTCTGCCGGTTCCTCCAATTCCTCCTGCTTCCTGCGGCCGATCCGCTGTTTGCGCTCCAGATAGCTATCGTGACTGATCAGCGGAATGTCCACAGTTCCATCCTCAATCGGCCTCTTTCTCCCTACCGGACTTGTTTTGCGAATAGGATTCTCCGATCCATCCTTTTTCAGCGGCTCCTCCTGGAGTCCATGAATGACAATTTGTCTGTTCTCACCCGGATATGTCGCTTTTTCTATTCCAAGCTGAGGGCCGTCTTCGTCATATCCAGACCAAATCTTTCCCGATTCCTCCCTCAGTCTTTCCTGAATCCTCTTTTCCTCTCTTCTCTGCTGCTTTTTCTGCGCCTGCTCTCTTGTATATGTTTTAACCCTGCGTCCCTTTTCTCTTGTTTTATCCGCTGCCTGCTGCATCCCCTTTACAATAGAACGCTCTGTAATGATGATGCCGCCAATAATAAACAAAAAGAGAATCACCACAATAGAACCCGTTTTTCCTAATACACTCACAAAAAGAGCCCCGATTCCGCCGCCGACGACTCCGCCAGTCAACCAGGTAGCCCCCCGGTACATATCAGCTACTGCCTTGAGCTCCTGTCCGTTTATAATATGGAGCAGCGTAGCTGCCAACAGGATCGCGCCATAGCCGGCCCCCAGCTTAAGCCATAATTTCGCAGTCAGCTTTCCAAACAGATTCATTCCTGCAATGATCAAAGAATAAACCGTAATCAGATAGGCTGAAAATCCAAAAAGCCCTACGAAGAATGAGTTGAGCGCACCCCCTACGATCCCCATACTGCTTTTTAAATATACTCCTAAAGTAATCAACAGCAAGATTAGAAAAACAACCCAATTCTGTATTTCCAAACGCAGTGGACTCGTCACAGCCTGCTTTCGGCGGCCTCGTTTTTGTCCTGTCGCTGTTTTTCGTTTTTTAGCCTGCGCCACACCTATTCTCCCCTCTGCTTATCTTTTGAATTTTCTCTCTTAGTCAAATTGCATTACCGAAATATTCCCCAGATAATGGAAAGCATTCCTACCAGCAAGCAATAATATCCAAAATAATGAAATTGATTCTTTTGAATCAAATTTCGCAGCCATTTTACGCATAAATAGCCTGTTAAGGCGGCTACGACCATGCCGATCAAATAAGGACCTGCATTAGCTGCCAAATCTGCTCCCGATACATCTGTTAGCTTTAAAACAGCAGCGCCTAGAATTGCAGGAATGGACATCAAAAAAGAAAACCGAAAGGCAAATTCCTTATCCAAGCCGCAAAAAAGTCCGGCAGCCACTGTGGAACCGGAACGTGAAATTCCCGGTATCGTAGCGATTCCCTGTATAATGCCGATTGTGACGGCATCCCGATTTTTCATTTGCCCTAATTTTTTATGCCCTTGGGGCATCCTGCGGATTAAAAGCAAAAAGGTACCCGTAACCAATAGGGCAAATCCAACCGCAATGAGAGAGCTTAGGAACAGATCCTCTAAGAATTTTTCCATCAAAAGCCCCAAGATTGCTGTGGGAATGGAGGCAATGATGATAAGCAGCAGCATTTTTCGTTCCGGATAAAACGTCAGTTTTTTTCTTTTTATCACCCATAGGACGCAATCCCGTATTAAAAAAATTCCTTCCTGAATTAAACTCCATACATCCTTCCAGAAAACAATAAATACAGCTCCCAGAGTCCCTACATGCAGCAAAATCTCAAATAATGCAGAGGTATCCAGCTGAGCCCCCAGTATAAATTTAGATAACACCAAATGGCCTGAACTGCTTACCGGTAAAAACTCCGTTAAGCCCTGTACCAGGCCCATGATCAGTGCTTGCAAATATCCGATTGTTTCCATAGCTTCCCCCTATCTCAGGCTATTTTCTCTTATTTATTTAAAAGCCCGAATGGATAAATTTTACCATATATTAGAGGGTTTGTAAACCAAAAACCATTTTCTTCTATCAGCTTTCCTTCCGCCTCTGTGCAATAAAACTATACAGCTTTTCTATCGCATGATCCAGCCCCCCTACTTCGTCAATCAGGCCTTCCCGCACGGCTTCTTCCCCCATCAAAATACTCCCTACATCCTTAGCCAGCTCTTCTGTATTTAACATAAGCTGCCTAAATCTCTCTTCTTTCATATTTGAATTGCGGACTACAAAGCCAATAATCCGATCCTGTATTCTTTCCAGATATTCAAAGGTCTGAGCGACGCCGATCACCAGCCCATTGGTACGGACCGGATGAATTGTCATAGAGGCAGAGGGGACAATATAGGAATACTGAGCTGATACGGCCAGCGGCACCCCAATTGAATGCCCCCCTCCTAAAACCAAGGATACAGACGGCTTTCCTAAATCTGCGATCATCTCCGCAATCGCCAGACCTGCTTCAATATCGCCTCCAACTGTATTGATCAGAAGCAATACGCCATCAATGTCCTGATTTTCCCTCACAGCAGCCAGCTGTGGCAAAATATGCTCATATTTGGTTGTTTTATTTTGCGGCGGCAAGGCCATATGCCCTTCTACTTCTCCGATGATGCTCATGCAAATAATGTTACCGCGCGGATTTTTCTCTCCCGAAAATGGAAGCTGTGTTTGTCCAAGCTCTTTAAGGGTATCCTGATACTCTTCCGGTGTCATCTTTTCCTGTTCTGCCATTTTTCATCCTTTCCAATCCAAAAAAATCAGCATCATGAACATTCATGATGCTGATAGTCTTTGTATTTTCAAGCAATTTTATACAGCTGCTTAACGGTCATGACGGCGGGGCGCATGTCCGGCGTTCTTATCTCCGCCTTCCGGAGGCGGCAATAAAGCCTTACGAGAAACCTTGACCTTGCCTTGGTCATCAATTCCAATGACCTTGACCATAATCTCGTCTCCTTCATGCAGCACGTCCTCTACCTCTTTTACATATTCATAGCTGATTTCAGATAAATGAAGCAAAGCATCTTTTCCGGGAAGAAGCTCTACAAATGCGCCGAATTTGGCTAAGCGAACTACTTTTGCATTATAGATCTCATCCATCTGGATCTCTTTAGCAATCGTCTCGATCGTTTTGATTGCCTGCAAGCACATAGCCTCATCATTTCCCAGGACATATACGCTTCCGTCTTCTTCAATATCAATCTTGACGCCTGTCTCATCAATGATCTTATTGATCGTCTTTCCTTTCGGTCCAACAACCTCTCCGATCTTAGCGACGCTGATCTTTGTCTGATAAATCTTAGGCGCATATTCAGACAGATGTTCTCTTGGTGCAGCAATCACCGGCAGCATCACTTCATCCAGTATATATTCTCTGGCAATTCTGGTCCGTTCAATCGCCTGCTCGATAATCGGACGTGTCAGGCCTTGTACCTTGATATCCATCTGAATGGCCGTAATTCCTTTGTGAGTACCGGCCACCTTAAAGTCCATATCGCCAAAGAAATCTTCTAAGCCCTGAATATCTGTCAGTAAAATAAAATCATCATCCGTATCGCCTGTGACTAAGCCGCAGGAAATACCTGCTACCGGCGCCTTGATCGGTACACCGGCTGCCATCAGTGACAAAGTACTTGCACAGATGCTTCCCTGCGAGGTAGATCCATTGGAACTCAACACCTCGGAAACGGTACGAATTGCATACGGAAATTCCTCTTCTGAAGGAAGTACAGGCACTAATGCACGCTCCGCCAATGCGCCATGACCAATCTCTCTGCGTCCCGGGCTCCGGCTGGGCTTTGTTTCTCCCACTGAATAGGAAGGGAAATTATAGTGATGAATATACCGCTTAGAATCAATATTTTCATCCAGAGAATCCAGAATCTGACGCTCACTTAAGGCTCCCAGACTGGTAACCGTCAAAACCTGCGTCTGTCCTCTCTTGAAGAGGCCGCTTCCATGCACGCGCGGCAGTACATCAACTTCTGCAGAAAGCGGACGGATTTCTGTAAGCTGACGGCCGTCGGGGCGCTTTCCGTCCACCTTAATCATTTTCCGAACCGTCTTTTTCTGATATTGATAAATTGCTTCATCCACATATTTAAGCATAGCTTCCTGCTCTTCCTGCGGAAGCGTTGCAATATAGGCCTTAAAATCCTCGGTTACTTTTGCAAGTCTCTCTTCACGAACCTGCTTCACATCTGTAAAGACAACCTCTTCCATCTGCTGAGGCGGGCAAACCTGCTTAAGAGCTTCAAAAACATGCTCCGGCACAGACTGCTCTTCATAGGCATGCTTTTCCTTACCTACAGCTGCTACAATCTCATTGATAAAGGCAACAATCTTCTGGTTGGCTTCATGGCCAAAGAAAATCGCCTCGATCATCTTCTCCTCCGGAACCTCATTCGCTCCGGCCTCAATCATAACCACCTTTTCAGCGGTAGAGGCGACTGTCAAATCCAGATCGCTGACCTTACGCTGTGCAGACGTAGGATTGATAACCAGCTCGCCATCCACTAATCCGACCGATACGGCTCCCACCGGACCAGCAAAGGGAATATCTGAAATCGATACGGCAATAGAGGAGCCTACCATTGCCAAAATTTCAGGAGCACAATCCTGCTCTACGCTTAAGACAGTGTTAACAATTGAAACATCATTACGATAGTCCTTAGGAAAAAGCGGTCTCATAGGACGGTCGATGCAGCGCGCCGTTAATACGGCATTCTCACTTGGACGTCCCTCTCTTTTTAAGAATCCTCCGGGAATTTTGCCCACAGAATACATTTTCTCTTCATAGTCTACGCTTAACGGGAAAAAATCAATCCCGTCTCTCGGCTTGTCCGATGCCGTTGCTGTAGATAAAAGCGTTGTTTCTCCATAAGAAATCCACACAGCACCATTAGCCTGCTCTGCTACCTTGCCAACCTCTGCCCGCAAGGTGCGGCCGGCTAATTCCATTTCAAATACCATATCCATATCCTCCTAATTCATTACCTCTTAACCAACTCGCGAAAACCCTTGTTTTCACGTCTACAACATATTGACTGCAAATAGAACGACAAAAAGTTGTAAGCCGCCGAGGCAGGCTTACAACTTTCTTTTTTATCGTCTGATACCCAGCTGTTCGATCAGCGTACGATATCCCTCGATATCCTTTGATTTCAGATAATTAAGCAGTCCACGGCGCTGACCTACCATCATCAGCAAGCCACGTCTGGAATGGTGATCCTTCTTATGAGACTTCAAATGCTCGGTCAGATGATTGATCCTCTCTGTCAAAAGTGCAATCTGCACTTCCGGAGAACCAGTATCTCCCTCTTTGCGGCCGTACTGCTGAATCAGCTCTTGCTTTCTTTCCTTTGTCATGATCATTACCTCCAAAAATATGATAAATCCCCGTCCGCTAAGTAAAGGTTGGAGCCTCCTGTCACTGAGCAGCGGTTCATTTCCAAGAAAGGATTATAGCATATTCCTATCTCGTTGTAAATACTTTTTTATTCTATCAGCCCAGCGCTCTATTGTCTTTGCTTTTTGAATATGCTAAGATGAAGAAAAGGGAGGTTCCGGCTATGTCAAAACGAGTGATTTTACACATGGATATGGATGCATTTTATGCTTCCGTAGAAATTAGAGATAATCCGCAGCTGGCAGGAAAGCCGCTGATTATCGGAGCTCTTCCTAATGAACGCGGTGTAGTAGCCACCTGCTCTTATGAGGCCCGCAGCTTTGGCCTGCATTCCGGTATGAGCATTAAAGAGGCCTACCGCCTCTGCCCCCATGGTATTTATATGCACGGCAACTCCGCAAAATATCATGCCGTCAGTCAGCAGGTACATCAAATCCTGATGGACTACACCGACCAAATCGAATTTGTAGCCCTTGATGAGGGATATCTGGATATCACAGGCTCTTTATCTCTTTTCGGCTCTGCCGAAAAAATCGGCCGCGAAATCAAACAACGCATTCTTACCACGACCGGCCTTACCTGTTCTATTGGCATCGGCTATAATAAAATGACGGCTAAAATTGCCAGTGAGGAGAAAAAACCTGATGGCTTTTTTGTGATTCCGGATCCTCAGTTTTTTCAGGATCTGATTATCGACCGCCCGATTCGAGTTTTGCCTGGCATTGGCAGAAAAACGGCGCAGCATCTCACGCATTATCAACTTCATACAGTACGCGACTTATTAAATTGGAGCGCGGAGGCCCTGCAAAAGCTGCTTGGCCAGCATGGTCTAGAGCTGTATCAATCTGCCCGGGGCTTAGATGAGCGTCCGGTTCTCCATTTGGGCGAGGGAGAAATGAAATCCTATGGCAAAGAGGTCACCTATCAGCATGATATGACGGATCTACTTGAAATGGAGAGCACACTGCGGCTTTTATCGCGCACACTTTCTATCGGTCTTATGCGGGATAAATTATGGTGCCATACTGTTACACTGAAAATTAAATATAATAATCTGCAGCTGCATACGCGGTCTAAAACACTGATCAATCCGATTCATGATGCACATGAAATATATGAAACCGCCAGGGCGCTGCTGCGCAAAGACGCGCTGCCGCGCCCTGTCCGCCTGCTGGGAATCAGCACAAGCTCCTTTACCGCGCAGCCTGTACGCCAGCTCACATTGGAGGACGCAGCCCAAAACGAAAAAAGGGACCGCTTGAATCAAACCTTATTGCATCTCTATGACAAATTTGGAAAGGATATCATTCAAACAGGTGGCGAGCTTGAAAGTCAAAAGCTCCTTAAGGAAAGGGATCTTGATTGAAAATCAAGGTTCTTTTTTTGTCTTAGGCCTGTAGAGCACCTCGCTTACAGAATAAATCGTAATAAAAGCATCCGGATCTATCTCCGTTAAAAAATTCATCAGTTTGACATATTCCTGCTTATTGACAATCACAATCAGCTCATCCCGTTTCTTTTCATCATAGGCGCCATAGGCATGGTACAGCGTAGCTCCGCTATGCAGCGTATGAAGCACAAATTCCCGAATCTCCTTTTCCTTTTCGGAGATGATGCATACCCTCTTTTTCATTGTCGAGCCAAAGATAAAATGATCCAGAACCAATCCGCAGACATAGGTCCCCAGCACGCTCAGCACAACTGTTTTCAGATCATATACAAAAATTGCTGAAACAGCGACGCACATTCCCGGGATTGCCAATGCCTTTCCCAGATCCACCCGCAGATATTTGTTCAGAATTTTAGCGATAATATCCAGACCGCCTGAGGAGGCATTTCGGTTAAAAAGCATGGCCTGTCCCACGCTGACTGCAAAACAATATACCACCATATCGACAAATGCATCCCCTGTGATAGATTCAAACTGAGGAAAGCCATGTTCCCACAGGGCCAAAAACACAGGAAATAAGATAGAGGTATAAATGGTTTTGATGCCAAATTCTTTTCCCAGCGTAGCAAATCCAATGATCAGCAGGATCACATTCAGCCCCATGCTAAGTGCCGAAACAGAAAGACCTGTAACCTGATTCAGCAGCACGGCCAGACCCGATACGCTTCCCATAGAAAGATGACTGGGCATCATAAAGAAAAACACGGCTGCCGAGCATAGGAAGGTCCCCAACGTAATGGATGCATACTCTTGTATTTGTTTGATTGTTTTCACACTCTTTCTCCTTTGCTTAATAACATGATGTCCTTATTATAACTCCGTTACCCCTTCGCTGTCGCTGCCTCCGCCTTCAGAGAAGCGAAGCAGGCTCTGCGCTTCTTCCGTTAGCTCTGACGCCATAGGGATCTCTCCGATTACGTTATCGATCAGCCAATCCATCGTCACAATATCATTGGTTGTGATATAGCCATCCTCTTGAGCCCTCAGCTGCCCCATTTGATCTCTCACATATCCATCAAATGGACTGATATTTCGGCGTATCAATGCATTTTTATAAAATTTAACCAATTGCCGTACTCCCTCTGGCAGATCCTCTGAATAAAGCATATCCACCACATTGGAAGAAAGTCCCCACCAATAGTTGATTGATTTAAGCTCATCCGTATCATCTACTTCATCCCAGGCTCCGCTTAAAATGCTGCGGATGATCCGTTCATAAAAATAGCCCCAGTTCCAGAAAGGCATCGCTAAGCCTTTAATTCCCTTTTCTTCGATCATATACAGACCGAATTTTCGGTTTGCCAAATTAGGAGTGATCATATCCTGATGAGAAACCATGTCCACATCCAGCTTTTCAATTTCCTGATTCAGATCCATGTCCTTTTGTGTTGACCACCGCAAATATACCTCTGCTTTTGGATTGACCAGCTGTACACCTCTGGCAAATGCGTTAATATTGGCGATCATACCAGAAATCGGATAATCGGCTACATACACGATTCTATTTTTAACTGTCATAATGCCGGCAATCAGCCCGCAAAGGAATTTTGCCTCATACATACGCCCATAATACGTACGCAGATGCCGATAGGCCATGTTGACAGAGCAATTCAAAAATTTTACCTGAGGATGATTGATAGCGGCTTTAAGTGTTTGCTGAATGAGCTGCGGCGTTGTCGTAAATACTACGTCAAACTCTTGCTGTGCAAGCTCTTCCAGCACCTCATCCGGCGTTTTATCCTGATCAAAGACAGCATCGATCGAGCAGATTTCAACCTGCTCCCCCATCACTTCCTCCAGATACAAGATTCCCAGCTCATGCCCATAGGTCCAGCTGGAGGTCTCTTTTGTTTTATCGTGTACAAATGCAATTTTAAGCTTCTTTTTATTGCTCCCGCTCAGTGCTGTGGACAGCAGATTCACAATGCCCTTGTGCGCCGGCTCCTCCTGCGGCTCAAGCTGCAGGCCTACCGGCGTTTCTTTTTCGGCCAGCTCAATGCTTTCCCACATTCTTTCCAGCTCTTCCTCCAGCTCGGCCACGGATTTTTCATTGATATCATTCAAGGAAAATACTTTAAGAAATTCTAACAGCGCATCTCCGACCGTAATATCCAATTTGTGTCCGCCCAGCTTGGCAAACGCATTTGAAAAACGCGTATAGCAGGAATGAAATTCCTTTTGGAAATCCGTATCCCAGTCCTCTTTCGTCGGCCTTTTTAAAAGCTCCAGCAGCTTTAAAAAGCTCCCCTCTTTAGAAAACCAGATATAATTGATGCGGGCCACTTTATAAAACTGCAGAAATTCCCGATAGATATTGGATTCTCTGCTTCCATTGGGCCGAGGAATAATCCGGGTAACGGTGCCGGGAACCGAAACAGCTCCAAAATACTTTAAAACACTGACTCTCTTATTGCCCTCCGTCACATAAAAGCGATTCATAAATTCATAGCATTTGATGGGATCCCGAATGCCTTCTGTCAAATGAATATCGCACAGTGTGATCCATTTATTGGCAAACTCCGTATATTCATCCAGCAGCGGCATAAAATTATCGGCAAAAGCGGTGCTTCTGGAGCGTCCGTTGGTTCCTACGATTTGATCGATTGGGATATCGACTAGGCCCAGCGATACCTCAGATTCAATCTCAATATTTGAGGTCAGTTCTTCTAAAACCTGCAGATATGGATAAACTCCCTTTGCCAGATTTGCCTGATATTCTTTGCGGCCCTGCCGCAGTGCTCTTTTATAGTCAGCAATTGCCATCTGCCGTTCTCCCCCATCTGTGAATAAACTTTGAATTCTTGCGGATTCTAGGCCTATTATAGCAAAAACACTTGCAATTGTGAAGGGCAATCCTTATAATAAGATTTTAGAATGTTGGATAGACATGCCGAGGTCTGCTGCTGCAAAAAATTGGGGTTCAGGGCTGCTCTCGGCGCTTTGAAAGTGCTTGGCGCTTTGGAATGGAGGAGTAACATGCTGTGTCAAATCTGCCATAAAAATACGGCCGTTATCTATGTAAATCGGCTGGAAAATGGTCAAAATAAACAAATCGCCATGTGCCTGAGCTGTGCTCAGAAGCATGGATTTTCTCTTAAAACTATGATGGAACAAAATGGTCTTAAGCCAGAGGATATGGAAAACATCGGCGAGCAGATGAATTCTTTGATGGAAAACCTCTCTGAGGATGGCAATATGGAAGCGCTTGAAAAGATGTTTCCTCCCGAAATGCTGAATATGATGATGGGAGCGGCTCATCCCGGCGAAGACGCAGAAGATGAGATGGGAATTGCTCCTGAGGAGCCCTCTGCTTCCGAGTCTTCTGAAAAGCCTACCAAAACTGCCAGACGCAGGCAGGAAAAATTAAAAACACTCTCGAAATTTGGTACCAACCTTACACAAAAGGCTGCTGACGGTGAAATTGATACTGTAGTCGGACGCAGCTTTGAAATCGACCGGCTTATGCAAATTCTTAACCGTCGAACCAAAAATAATCCGGTGCTGCTGGGTGAGCCTGGTGTTGGCAAAACGGCCATTGCCGAGGGCTTTGCTCTGCTCATTGCTCAGGGCCGGGTCCCGGTTAAGCTGCGTGATAAGCAGGTATATTTGCTTGATATGACGGGTCTTGTCGCCGGCACGCAGTTTCGCGGACAGTTTGAGGCACGCATGAAGGCAATTATCAATGAAGTAACCGCCGCTAAAAATGTCATTCTTGTCATTGATGAAATTCATAATCTGGTCGGTGCCGGCGATGCCCAGAACTCTATGAATGCCGCCAATATCTTAAAGCCTGCTTTAGCTAACGGAAGCCTTCAGATTATCGGCACCACTACGCTGGAGGAATATCGCAAATATATCGAAAAGGATTCTGCTTTAGAGCGGCGTTTTCAGCCTATCATTGTCGATGAGCCGTCCAAAGAAGAGGCTATCGAAATTTTGAAGGGCATTCGTCCGCATTATGAAAATTACCATAACGTAGCCATCTCGGATGAAATCATTGAGGACGCTGTCTCTCTTTCGCAGCGCTATATCCATCAGCGCTTTTTGCCGGATAAGGCAATTGATGTCATTGATGAAGCGGCATCCCGCGTCAACCTGCAAAATACCGGATTGATCGATCTGCAGGATCTGGAAAAAACACTGGAAGTCACGCTGCAGAAAAAAGAAGACGCTGCCGCCGCCGAGGATTTTGAAACGGCTGCCAAATGCCGCGTAGAAGAGCTTAAGCTGGAAAAAGAAATTGAAGCCAAAAAGGCTTCCTGCACGCATGTTCCGCTCACCTTTGATGATCTGGCGCATGTCATCGAAGGCTGGACCAAGATTCCTGTCAAACGTCTTACCAGTGAGGAATCCGCCAAATTAATCGCCCTGGAAGACCACCTGCATCAGCGCGTAATTGGTCAAAATGCTGCCGTTTCTGCTCTTTCGCGTGCAATCCGCCGAAATCGCTCCGGATTCCGCAAAGAACGCAAGCCGGCCTCCTTCATCTTTGCCGGGCCTACGGGCGTTGGTAAAACAGAGCTGGTTAAAACTCTGGCAGTCGAGCTTTTTGGCACAGAGGATGCGCTGATCCGGATTGATATGTCAGAGTATATGGAAAAGCACACCGTATCTAAGCTGATTGGAGCGCCTCCTGGCTATGTTGGCTATGATCAGGGCGGACAGCTGACGGAGAAAATCCGCCGTCGTCCTTTTTCGATTATTCTGCTGGATGAAATTGAAAAGGCTCATGCAGATGTCTTTAATATGCTGCTGCAAATTTTGGATGACGGCCGCCTTACCGATAGTCAGGGACGTACTGTCAATTTTGATAATACGATCATTGTCATGACTACCAATGCCGGCGCCAGCTTTAAAAACAATGGGCTGGGCTTCAATCAAAATGATACCTCTGCTCTTTCGCAGCGTATTGAAACTGCTTTAAAACAGCTGTTCCGTCCCGAATTCATCAATCGAATTGATGAGATCATCACCTTTGATCCTCTGACCAAACCAGAGCTGCGTCAAATCGTAGATCTCATGCTGCAGGATGTATATCGTTCCGGAGCCTATCAGAACATTTCCATTGCTGTTTCGGATGAAGTAAAAAGCTATCTGGCGGAAAATGGATATGATGAAAAATACGGCGCCCGACCGCTCCGCCGTTTGATCCAGCGGACCATCGAGGATGAAATTGCCGAGGCCTTTTTAAAGGAATCCATTCGCAGCGGCGACCGCATCGAGCTTATTATGCAGAATGGAAAACCCGCTATTCAGCATCTTTCCTGAAATATTTCATTAACTATGACAAATATGATTTTAGCCAAAAAGGAGAAACCTCTAAGCAGAGGTCTCTCCTTTTTATTATAGATATACTAAACTTATTCTTCTTTGCCCACATTCAGCAAACGCTTTGTATAGGGATGCCGCGGATTGGCATATATCTCTTCCGCATCGCCCAGCTCGACCAATTTTCCTTGATAGAGCACGGCAACGCGGTGACAGATATGCCGCACAATGTTTAAGTCATGCGAGATAAACAGTATCGTCAGCTTTCTTTTTTCATGAAGCTCTAAAAGAAAGGCCAGAATCTGAGACTGTACGGTCACATCCAGCGCTGAAACGGCCTCATCTGCAATTAAAAATTTAGAATCTGTGAGCAGAGCCGCGCCAATACTGATCCGCTGTCTCTGACCGCCGGACAGCTCATCCGGATATCGGTGGTAATACGATGCATCCAAACCAATATCCTCCAGCATACTGCAAACTCTTGCATACCGCTCCTTTTTCGCATATCGCTTTCGCAGCGGTTCTTCTAAAATCCAGCCAATGGTATGGGCTGGATTAAGCGAACTAAACGGATCCTGAAAAACCATTTGCGGTCGCAGCTGTGCGTCCATGCGAAGAGTCCCCTCATACTCCGGATTGAGCCCTGTAATCGCTTTGGCCAGCGTTGACTTTCCGCAGCCGCTCTCTCCGACGATGCCCAAAATCTCTCCTTCGTAGACCGATAATGTGAGATCTTCAATCACCCGGCGACGGGCCTTTTTAGACCAGGGTCCTCTTGTCTTTTCCTCATAGAACACATTCAGATTCTCTATTTCCAGTACCGCATGCCTAGACGGCTGAACACTGCTTCTCTCCGGCAGCCTGGCCACCAGTGTTTTCGTGTAGGCATGCTGCGGGGTACGAAGCACCGTCTGCACCGCTCCCCTCTCTACAATTTGTCCCTGATACATGACAAGTACTTCATCGCAGATTTCACGAATGACGTTCAAATCATGAGAAATAAATAGGATGGACACACCATGCTCTTCATGCAGCCTTTTTAATAGCTGCAAAATCTGAGCCTGTACGACCACATCCAAAGCGGTTGTCGGCTCATCTGCAATCAGAAGCTTCGGATGACAGATCATGGCCTGTGCAATCATCACCCTCTGGCGCATACCGCCGGATAGCTCATGCGGATATTGATCATAAATCTTTTCTGCTTCCGATAGGCCCACTTCCTGCAGCGCAGCAAGCACTCGTTGCCGAAGCGCTTCCTTTCCCTCCTGATCCGATGAAATCGCTTCATGAAGCCGCAGACTCTCTCCCACTTGCCTCCCAATGCGCATCACCGGATTTAAAGATGTCATCGGCTCCTGAAAAATCATTGCCAGGTCTTTTCCCTGCACCTGTGTATACTGCGCCGGCGTCATGGATAATAGTTCCTGATCCTCCAGATAAACACTTCCGCTCACGGTGCATGCTTTTTCTGCCAAAAGCCCCATGATCGCCAGCGCTGTCATCGACTTACCCGAGCCAGATTCTCCCACAACACCTAAAATTTTTCCATCAGGAAGAGAAAAAGAGATATCATCTACCACTTTATGCAGCTGCCCGTCCTGGGGAAAGGCAACGCTTAAATGCTCTACTTGAAACATAGCTTATCTCCTCTCCTAGTGCTGCTCTGCACGCAGGCCTTCACTGATCATAGAAAACCCTAAGATGATAAAAATAATCACAATTCCCGGTGATAAGGCATACCACGGTGCATTAAAAAGATAGGACTGTGCCTCTGAAAGCATCCGCCCCAGACTCGGCATCGGCGGCTGCAGACCCAGACCTAAATAACTCATGCTCGCCTCTGCCAGTACCGCATTATTAAAGGCAATAGCCGCTGTTGTCAAAAGACTGACAACGGTATTGGGCAGGATATGCGCAAAAATAATGCGAAACGGGGAAACACCCATAATCCTTGCACTTTTCACAAAGTCCAGCTCCTTACAGCGAATAACCTCGCTACGCACAATCCTTGCAAAACTGGGAATAAACAAAATCCCTAATGCCAAAATCACATTTTCGGTTCCCGGCCCCAAAAAACTAATAAAAATCAGCGCTAAAAGCACGCTCGGAAAGGAAAGCAGCATATCATTGATGCGCATCACTGCCTCATCTAAAATGCCGCCAAAATATCCTGTCAGCGCACCGATAACAATCCCTATTGCAGCGCCGATCGTCACCGTTCCTACCGCCACCAGAAAGGTCATGCCGCTTCCATTCATCACCCGGCTTAGCACGTCGCGCCCGAAATTGTCGGTCCCCATCGGATGCAGCAGACTCGGCGCCAGATTCACCGCTGCCGAATTCATTTCCGTAACCGAGTACGGCGTCCAAAACTGCCCGATAATAGCCATCAATAAAAAGAAGAGCGTTATCGCCACTCCTATGATCAGCTGCCCATTTCTTTTCTGTTTATTTCTGATCTTCATCGCACCTTCACTCGCGGATCAATCCATTGATATAGTACATCGACTAAAAAATTAACAGTCACCACAATCACCGTGATATAGGTCACAGCAGCCTGCACCACCGGATAATCCCGGCCGGAAATAGCCGTAATCAGCAGTCTTCCCATGCCGGGAATGCTAAACACCTGCTCAGCCACAATGCTCCCTGCCAAAATATCCGCAATTACCAGCGCCAAAAAGGTTACCACCGGAATCAGCGCGTTGCGCAGCACATGCACATACAAAATTCTCTTTTCCGAGCTTCCCTTGCTATGTGCTGTCCTCACATAATCCTGATCAATTTCCTTCAGGATGGAATTACGTAAAAATTTAACCACCATTGCAATTTTAGGCAGCGCCACCGCAATAGCGGGAAAAATCAGATAGGCTATGCTTTGCCCAAGGTCCTCTTTTGGAGAAACAAAGGCTCCTGGCTGGAACCAGTGCAGCACCAGACCAAATATATAGG
Source organism: Lachnospiraceae bacterium (assembly GCA_022794035.1). Classification (NCBI taxonomy): domain Bacteria; kingdom Bacillati; phylum Bacillota; class Clostridia; order Lachnospirales; family Lachnospiraceae; species Lachnospiraceae bacterium. The sequence continues at coordinate 29,168 of JAAWDX010000007.1, forward strand.
TGAAAAGCATTCCCAGAAAAAAAGAAGGAATCGCCATCGTCAGCTGTGTCAGCTGACTGATCAGGGTATCTACAAAGCCTCCCCTGTGCTGCGCGCTGAAAATCCCCAGCGGAATCGCAATCCCTAAAATCAGCACAAAAGAAAGCAGCGCTAAAAGCAGTGTAACCGGAAGACGCTGCGCCAGTAGGCTCGCTACAGTAACGCCGTCATACTGATACGATTCTCCAAAATCTCCCTGCACGGCCTTCCCAAGCCAGCGAACATACCGCACGGGCAATGGGTCATTCAGCCCCATCTCTTCTCGAAGCGCTTCCACCTGCTCCGGCGTCGCTTCTGTGCCCAGTTTGGCTGTCGCCGCATCTCCCGGAATCACGGAAAAGGCGGTGAAGGTAAGCAGGGATATCAGCACCAGTGTAATAATGAGAGTTCCAACTTTTTTGACAATATAAGGCATATGCTATCCCTGCTTCCTTTCGCTTTTATTTTGCTTTTCGGTAAATCTTTGCTACATCCCACGCCGCTGTGGGATAAAATTCATAGCCGCCAAATTCTGCATTTAAGGCTACAAAATCAGCGGGCTCCTCGATATAAACGGAAGCGGCATTTTCCGCCAGATTGATCTGCAGCTTTTTATATAGCTCGATCTTCTCGGCATCGTCCACCGTCTCCAGCGCCTGCGCTAAAATCTCGTCAAACTCCGAATTGTTGTAATTCGCGATGTTGTTGGCAGCCGTGCTGCCATATTTCTTTAGCCAATCGCTGGGCGCCAGCGTACCGTCAAATCCAATGATTGTTGCCTGATAATTGCGATTGTGATAGGTGTCCTCTTTCCATGTTGTCCACTCTACCTTTTTGATCGTGGCCTTGACGCCGACCTTGGCAAGCTGTTCTACCAGAATCTGTGCGGTGTCCACATGCTGCGAGAAAGAGCTGGGCACCGTGATTTCAAGCTCGAAGCCATTCGGATAGCCGGCCTGCGTCAGCAGCTCTTTGGCCTTCTCGATATTATATTCATACAGGTTTTCTGCCTGCGGCTCATACCATTTTTCCAAAGTGGAAATCATGTGTGAGCCGATCAAATGACTTTTGCCGCCAAAAAGAAAATCGCTGACCTCCTGACGGTTGACGGCATGGCAAAGGGCCTGCCGCACCCGCACATCCTGCAGGGGGCCGTAGCTATTATTCAAAAACATGGCCTGCACGAGATTCATGCTGCCTTCCACAATCGTAAACTGATCCGGCTGCATCTGCTGCAGCGTCTGCACCTGCGTCGCCGTCAGATAATTGAGTACATCAATCGTCCCGGCCTGCAGCTCTGTGAAGGCTGTGCTCAGATCGGCAATAAACTTAAACTGTACCGTATCCAGATAGGGCTCATTGTCCTTCCAGTACCCCTCATATTTCTTTAGATTCAGATGCTGCCCTGCCGCATAGGACACGTACTGAAAAGGCCCTGTGCCAATCGGATTCCCTGCCGGATCCGGATTGCTCTTAGGGATGATGGCCAGCGTCAGATCTGCCAAAAACTCAGAATATCCTTCTTTTAGCTGCACCCTAACGGTTTTGGCATCTACAATCTCGACCGAATCCAAATAATTAGAAAATGCGGAGGATTCTCCTTGAATCTCCGCATAACGCTCTATCGAATATTGAATATCCTCCACGGTAACCAGACTTCCGTCATGAAAGGTGATGCCATCTCGCAAAATGAAGGTATAGGTCTTTGCATCCTGTGAAATGTCATAATCGCTGGCGACCGCCGGCTCTAAATCGCCGGTGGACGTTGGCTTAACTAAGCCTTCGTACATGTTAAATACCACACTCCGAGTTCCTGCGTCCGAGCTTTGATGCGGGTCAAGACTTGCCAGATCCTGCGTCATGCCAAATACAAGCTCTCCGCCTGCAACCGGCTCGCCGTCAGAATCCGCTGGTGTGCTTTCTGAAGAAATATTAGTGGATGAAGTCTCTGGCTTCTTATCGTCTCCGCATGCGCAGAGTACAATAGATACTAAAAGTACCAATACGCTCAAAAGAACGATTCTTTTTTTCATTTTGGTTTACCTCTTACTCCTAATAATTCTCCCATTATTCTATTGTCTGCTCTATTGTAACCGTATCTTTGCCAAAATGCAATAGTTTTTTATTCTGTCACCAGCACCTTCATATTCTCCTCCGGAATGCGCGCTAAATTCCATGACGCTACCATCTGCTCATATCCCAAAGATCTAAGAAGGCGCATATTATCTCGGATTTGCTCTGGCCCTATCTTGGCAATAGGCTCTATATAATTCGCTTCGATGCCCGGCCATACCGGACAGCCGCCTTCCTGACGAATCCATGAAAGCTCCTGCTCCATCAAATCCTGGTACTGCCCCTGCGAGCTGCCGGCCATCTGCAGCCACTGCCCAGCAGCCGTATTTCCTGCTGCCAGCCGCAGCCGTTCCCATTCAAAGGGGAGGCCCGCCGGCGCCATAGTGTAGCGATACATCATCGGCTTTACAAAATCAGCAATCTGACGCAGGCGCTGCATATCCTGCCCGCAAAAGTACCCCATCGCCGGCGCAAACAGATCGAAACCAACCTGCAGCCCTCTTGCATGAAATGCTTCGGTCAGACTCTGGAGCGCCTCTTCTATGATCGTAGTTCTGATCTTAAAAAAAGCATCCAGTACAGGATCTGCAAGCTGCCACCGCCCTTTCTCATATGCCTTTAGACAGATCTCTGCTTCTCCTGCCTGCAGGCTGCACAGTCTTTGACGCAGCTGCTCTGTCTCTATGCCGGCCTGCGCGTACTTTGCCTCGCATGCAGAGCAAAAACAGCCCCCTATTCCGGCTATGCCGGAAAGAAAGGAGGGATATCGAATCCGGTCCAGAAAAATCCCATCAAACGGAATAGGGGAAAACTGTGCATCGTAGAGCTCCGTCAGGGCGTCTCTATTGCGCTGGGAGCTGGGGCAGCGAAACTGAAAGCTTTCCTGTGGGTTTAGCACATAGGGCGGCATAGCATCTCCGCTGAAATCGATCATGGGATCAAAATCCTGATAATTTTTGAGCTCTGAGAAGACGGCTATTTTTAAATAAAGAGGCACATTCCAGCTGTGCAGCGTATCGCTCAGCTGCCAATAGAAATCGTTGTCAGTGGACCATCCGCAAAGTACGCCGGCAAGCCTGCCTGCCTCATGCGCCATCCTTAGCTTACGCAAAATTTCCTTTGGATCGGCCAGGCTCTGCGGCGCAAGATCTCCGGTAAAAATCTGAAATACCAGCTTCATTTTTCTTTTACCATTGCCTTGCCCTGATCATAAAAAGGCTGCAGCTTAGATTCCATAAACTCATTCCACAACGCCTCTTGAAAATCAGACAGGTAGTAGCTGATTTTGTCACAGGAAGAAAGGACAACCTCCGGGTCCTCTCTCTGCTCCTGATTCCAATGATATAGCTTGGCAAAGGTGTCGTATTCCTGCGGACGCTCCTTTGCAAAATAGCGGATGGTATTTTCCAGCTGCGCAATCATAAAGAGACCTAACAGCTCTGCAAAATCGTCCCCATAAGTAAGCCAGTAGGCTTCTTCATTCCATTCATTTTCGGAGGGCAGCACCCTGCGGCCTGTATATTCTTCCATAAGCTCGTAGACAAATCCGAATTCTTCTGCCTGCAAATCTCCTGCACCGATCAGGACCGCATCCTTTTGACTGGCCTCATAGCTCTCCTCCTCGGATTCGTCTTCATAGATTCCCTCTTCTTCCTCTTCTGTCGGCTCCTCTAATATGTAACGCCGATTATAATGGATGGATTCATATATTTTCTGTGCAAATAAAGCCCACAGACGCTCCTTGTCAAAATTTTCTTCATAATATTCATTAAATTCTTTAGCGTCCATCAAAAGACCATTCGCCTGCCGATATGCTTCCAGCTCTTTTCTTCCTTGTTCATAGTATGCGGAAGGCGCGATGCTTAAAATATATTGCCAAAGCCTCAGATGCAGAGCATCCAGCTCTTCAAAGGCCTCTACATAAATTTCTTCTACATCATCTTCCGTAAGCTGCTCTCTGCGCCCATTTTTCTCAGCAAATACGATCCCTTTTTCTTTTATATCCTGCCTGACTCTTGCTGCCATCTTTCCCTTTAAAAGCGCATGCTTCACATCATCCTCTGCCCGATCAAACATGTCCTCCAGTGTATAGGCAATATCCTCCTGCAAATCCTCTAAAATTTCCTGCAGCTCCAAGCTCTTACTTTCTGCAGCTGCTTCCAGATACTCCTTTAGAGTTGCATATTGCTCCAGCTTTAGCGCTAGCTCTGGCTGTTTTTTTCGTTTTTCTTCCACCGATTCATAAAAATGCGTTGCTGTTTCACGGATGATTTTTTCACTGTCCACCGCTTGCAGCAGCATCTGCCTAATTTCCTCTAAAATAGTACTCATGTCAATTCTTCCTCCAGATTTCCAAACTCAAATCCCTGGCCGCGTACCTGATCAATCATCTGTGCTAAAATTTCCGCATTCGTTTGACTCACAGCATGCAGCAAATAAATAGCACCAGGATGGGCCCGGTCGCATACGCGCTGCAGGGCATCGCTTGGGCTCATTTGTTTCTTAGGATCCCAGTCAGCATAAGCAAAACTCCATAGCACATTATGATATCCCATCGTACTTAAAAGCGCCATGGACTGTTCACTGATCGCTCCTTCCGGAGCGCGGAACAGACTCATTTCATAGCCAAACTGTTCTTTAACATAGTCATGCAGCTCCTGCACCTCTTGCTTTGCTTTTTCTAAAGAAAGCGTGGTCATATTAGGATGATGCGTCGTATGATTGCCTACTGTATGCCCCTCTTCTATCATCCTTTTTACTAGCGCAGGCTCCCGCTCCACATAATCCATGGTCACAAAAAATACAGCGTTGACCTCCTTTTCTGCCAGCGTATCTAAAATAGAAGATGTATATCCATTTTCATAGCCTTCATCAAAGGTTAAATATACCTTTTCCTTATCCGGCCCTAGGAATAGGGCTGCGTATTTCCCATACTGCTGCTGCAGGCTCACGCATGCTTGAGGACAGCCGGATTCATTAGTTTCGCTTCCCGGTCCCCATTTAATCTGTGTGCTGCTTAAGGCAGCCAGCTCTTCCTGCGTATACACCGATTCATCCGGAACCAGCACATCTTTAGGCAGCGCCGTCTGCCCCGGTTCTACCACGGGAAGGGCATCCTGCGAATCCTGAATCTCCCTTTCTACATCCCGACATGAAACACAGCTCAAAACTAAACTCCAGATCATTGCTGCTACTAAAAATTTTTTCATACGTATCCTCCCTTTGACGTGTGGCATTCTATTCACACACTCTAAAGGATAGTATAGCCGGTTTGTAAAAAATTAAACATCCGCTGATAGGCTGGTCCATACTTCTCCTGCCTATCAGCGGCTATCTATCTGCCTCTTTAACGCTCTAAGTGCGTCAGATGCCAAATACGCTCGTCATAGTCCAAAACAGAACGATCAGCTGCAAAAATGCCAGCCTTAGCCACATTGATCAGTGCCTTTTGGTTCCATGCCTTTGCATTACGGTATACAGCATCTGCTTCCCTCTGTGCCCGGCAGTAATCTTCAAAATCTGCCAGCACCAAATACGGATCTGCCACATTGCCGGCACTATGAAATAAAAGAGCATTGGCTAAATCCGGGAATGCAATCTCGTGACCCGGACGTCCGATCCCATGCTGCATAGCGCTGACTACGCGGTTGATCCACCCATTATTTTGATAGAATTCCATCGGGTTATAGCCATGACGCAGCAAATCATTGACCTGCTCCGTCAGAAGCCCAAAGAGGAATATATTCTCTTTGCCAACCTTTTCATAAATTTCCACATTGGCTCCATCGAGTGTTCCGATCGTAATCGCTCCATTAAGCATGAATTTCATATTTCCTGTACCGGATGCTTCTCGTCCAGCAGTGGAAATCTGTTCGCTCAAATTAGCGGCGGGCATTAAAATCTCGGCTACCGTGACCTTATAATCCTGAATAAAAACAACCTTCATTTTATCGTTTACATCCGGATCATGATTCACCATATCCGCAACGGCATGGATGAGCCGAATGATCTGCTTCGCCCTGCTGTATCCGGGAGCAGCCTTTGCACCAAATAAAAAGGTTCTCGGCACATAATCCATGTTAGGGTTATCTTTATATTCATAATACATACGCAGAATGTGCAGTACATTCAGCAGCTGCCGTTTATACTCATGCAGTCGTTTAGCCTGTGCATCAAAGATAGAATCCGGATCGACAATAATTCCGTTTTCCTTTTCAATGAACTTGGCTAAGCGAATCTTATTTTCCTTTTTTATCTCATCAAAGCGATTTAAAACTGCTGCATCCTTTGCAAACTTCTCCAGCTTTTCCAGTTCATTCGGATTTTTCATAAATCCGTCTCCAATACACTCCCGAATCAGCTGCGTCAGCTTAGGATTGCTCTGCCCCAGCCATCTGCGGTATGCAATTCCATTGGTTACATTGCGGAATTTTTGCGGCGTATCTAAATAAAAATCATGGAAGCAATCGTCCTTTAAAATCTGCGAATGCAGCTCCGACACACCATTTACAGAGAAAGAACCGGCAATCGAGAGGTGTGCCATTCGAATCTCTCCGTTCGCAACAATGGCCATTTTAGAAATCCGGTCCCAATCTCCCGGAAATACACTCCAAAGATGCTCACAAAATCTGCGGTTAATCTCCTGAATAATTTGATAAACACGCGGTACAATTTTCTTAATTAAATCCTCCGGCCAGCGCTCCAAAGCCTCTACCATTACCGTATGATTCGTATAGGCAACGGTACGATTGGTAATATCCCATGCTTCATCCCAGCCCATGCCATGCTCATCCATCATGATCCGCATAAGCTCTGGAATGACCATGGCCGGATGCGTGTCATTGATCTGAATCACAATATGATCCGGCAGATTACTCAGTGTGCCATAAGCCTTATAATGCTTATTGATAATATTTTGAATAGAAGCCGAGATAAAGAAATACTGCTGCTTAATGCGCAGAGATTTCCCTTCATAATTATTATCCTCCGGATACAGCACTTTAGAAAGCACCTCTGCCATTGCATTCTGTTCCATCGCTTTGAGATAGGCGCCCTCATTAAACAAGGTCATATTGATCGTATAGGGCGATTTAGGCTGCCATAGGCGCAGCGTATTCACTGTCTTAGAATCATATCCTGAGATCATCATATCATTGGGCACCGCGTTCACGCTGTCGTAATTCTTCAAAGAAACCTTCATCTGCCCTGTAGACCAATCCTCAACAACCTCTCCGCCAAAGCGTACCTCTACAGTCTCATCCTGCTTTACCACCAACCAGCTGCGCCCTGTATCCAGCCAGCTGTCTGGCAGCTCTGTCTGCTGCCCTTCAATAATCCGCTGCTTAAAAAGCCCATATTCATATAAAATGCTATAACCCGTTGCCGGAAGCCCCTGAGAGGCCATGCCGTCCATATAGCAAGCGGCCAGCCTTCCCAAGCCTCCGTTGCCCAGCGCGGCATCCTGCTCCAGATCACAAATCTCATCAAAGCTAGTCCCCATCTGTGTAAGCAGCTCCTCAAACTGAGGCATCAACCTTAAATTATAGACATTATTCCTCAAGGAACGTCCTAACAAAAATTCAATAGATAGGTAGCATACCTGCTTGGCCTGTTTTCTCTCCATTTCTTTCTGCGTTTTAACCCATTTTTCCATGAGCATATCCCGTACCACCTGCGCACAGGCATCATAGATCATTTTAGGCCGTGCATCCGTACAATCCGTGCCATAATGCCGTTTTAATTTTCCGTCTACTAATGTTTTTAACTGTTCTACCGTCATACTGCTCCTCATTTCTGCGTAGTTTACACCCATATTTTAATAGAAAGCGCCAAATAACAGATGGAATGTTCCATCTGTTATTTGATTTCTTTTTATCGTTTTCCTGTTATCCTGCGGTACAAAGCCAGATATTCCTTTGCCGGCCCGCTCCAGCTGAAATCCTGCGTCATAGCATTCGTCATAAGCGTTTTCCACTGCTGTGGACTGCGGTATGTTTCTTCTGCCTGACGGATGACATATAGCATATCATGCGCATTGTAATCGGCAAAGGTAAAACCGGTTCCTCTTCCCTCCCATGAGATGTAAGGAGAGACCGTATCCTTCAAACCGCCCGTTTCTCTAACTACCGGGATCGTCCCATACCGCATCGCAATCATCTGCGCTAATCCACATGGTTCACTTTGGGATGGCATTAGAAAAATATCAGCTCCTGCATATATTTTTTGCGCCAGATCACTGTTAAAGGTAATGTTAGCCGAAACCTTGCGGGGATAATTTTCTGCAGCACGGCGCAGCATCTCTTCGTACTGCCAGTCTCCTGTACCTAACACCACCAGCTGTACATCATCTGCTAAAATTTCGTCTAATACTCTCGCCACCAGATCCATACCTTTATGATCGACTAGGCGCGTTACCATGCCGATCATCGGAATCTCTGCATTAACCGGCAAATTCAGCAGCTTTTGCAGCTCTGTCTTATTGACTGCTTTTTCCTGCATGGTCTCCACCGTATAATTTTTAAAAAGGTGCGGATCTGTTTCAGGGTCATAGACCTCGTAATCAATTCCGTTAATAATACCGCTCAGCTTCGCATTTTCCTTTTGTAAAAGGCCCTGCAGTCCATGCCCATAGTATGCGTTTTGAATTTCTCCTGCATAGGTCGGGCTGACCGTTGTTACCGCTGTCGCAGCCATAATGCCTGTCTTCATGTAGTTTACACAATTATCAAACTGAATATAACCTCCGGCATAGTCCTGCCAGTCCAGTCCTAATACATTTTCAACAATATCGGAAGGAAATACTCCCTGGTACTGAATGTTGTGAATCGTATAAACCACCTGCAGATGCCGGTAGCAGTCATTGATATTGCGATAAAATTTATTTAAGTAGAACGGCAGCATCCCCGTTTGCCAATCATTACAATTGATCACATCTGGTTCATAATCAATATGCTGCAGCAGCTCCAAAACTGCCTTAGAGAAAAATGCAAAGCGCTCCGCATCATCATAATGACCATAAAACCCGCGTCTGCCAAAATAATACTGATTATCCAGCAGGTAATACACAACTCCGCCGATTTTAGCTTCAAAGATACCGCAATACTGACTTCTCCATGAAAGCGGCACCCATATTTCTTTCACAAAATGAAGCTGATCCTTTAGATCCTGCCGAATTTCTTGATACAGAGGAAGCACTACGCGAACGCCTACCAGCTTTTTTCTAAGCGCAGCCGGAAGCGCTCCGGCCACATCTCCTAAGCCGCCCGATTTAGCAAAGGGAACCGCTTCAGAAGCAACGTATAAAACCTTCATAACTATCCATACCTTTCTTTAAACAACGCTTCCCTTTGACAGCACCATCGGATATAGCTTATATCCAAACAGCTTTCTGTTTTCCCGAATGACGACATCCTTATCAATAATGGTATACTCAAGCTGGCTGTTCGATTGAATTTCACAAGCCTGCATGATGATAGAATTTCTGACAACAGCACCTTTGCGGACACGAACTCCTCGGAAAATAATACTGTTTTCTACCTCTCCTTCAATCACACATCCGTCTGCAATCAGAGAATTTTTCACATTGCTGCCATTTTGATATAGAGTCGGCACCTCGTCACGGATTTTGGTAAAAATCTGATGAGGCTGATAAAAGAGCGCCTGCCGAATCTCTTCATTAAGCAAATCCATGCTGGCTTCAAAATAAGAAGCGACTGAATCTATTTTAGCATAATATCCCGAATATTCATATCCATAAATTTTTAGATCATTGATTCGTTTTTGCAGTACATCTCTGTGAAAGCTGTACATATTATGACTTGCACACTCCCGAATCAGTGTCTCCAACAACGCTTTTCCTATAATAATCTGCCCCATACTCAGATTATCCCGTCCAATCACCGGATTGATGGCCACATCTACAACACGGTCCTCTTCATTTGTTTGGATAAAGCAGCTGTACTCATGCTCATCCTGCCTGTCAAACTGGCCTTTTTTATACAGGATCGTAATATCGGCACCCTTTTCTTTATGAAACTCAAGAGCCTCATCAAAGGTCATGTTAAAAATACAATCAGCCGTTGAAAGCACGACATATTCACAATTCGACTTGCGGATAAATGCTCCCGCATTGATCAGCGCCTCCATTTTGCCGCGGTATACTGAGCGGTATTCTTCTGAATGCTGTGAGAACGGCGGCAGCATATACATTCCATCGTTTTTCCGGTTCAGATCCCATTCCTTGCCGGAACCCAAATGATCCATCAGCGACTGATAATTGTTCCGGGTAATAATACCCACTTTCGTCACACCTGAATTCACCATGCTGGAAAGCGCAAAATCTACAACACGATATCGGCCTCCAAAAGGAATCGAGGAAAGCGCTCTCTTTTGCGTCAGCGCTTTCATAAGCTCATCATTCTGATAAGCAAAAATAAGTCCCAAAGTATCTTTCATTTCCGATATCCCCCTTTTTATAACCGATCCTGCGCCAGCATTTCACCGGCCTGCACCGTTTTATTTTCACCAATCTGAATCTCATCAGCCAAAACTGCCATATAGCCTGCCATAGGATCCGGCTGTACGGTTTTCATCGCTTCTTCTTTACTGCATCCAACGCGGGCATTTTTTCCGATAACAGCCTCTTGCCCCACAATCGCATATTCTACCACCGCGCCGTCTTCAATTTTACTGTTAGGCAGAATAACCGAATCTCGTACAATCGCTCCTTTGCCGATAGAAACGCCATGGAAAATAACGGAATGCTCCACAGTTCCATATACTCTGGTTCCTTCCGTAATCATCGAATTTTTAATCTGCGCCTCAGCAGCTGTAAAATGTGGCGGTTCATTAGGATTGCGGGCGTAAATTTTCCACGTAGGATCTGACAGATTGATCGGGTTAGCCGGATCCAGAAGCTCCATATTCGCCTCCCACAAAGAATCCAGCGTTCCTACATCTTTCCAATATCCGGAGAATTCATATGCATACATCGCTTCTCCCGCTCCCAGCATATTGGGAATGATATTTTTTCCAAAGTCATTGGAAGAACCTGGCGTATTTTCATCCTCTTCCAGATACTTTTTCAGCTTTTTCCAGCTAAACACATAAACGCCCATCGAGGCCTTCGTCGATTTCGGCTCTGCCGGTTTTTCTTCAAATTCATAAATGCGGTTATCCTCATCCGTATTCATAATCCCAAACCGGCTGGCTTCTTCAAGCGTCACATTCAATACGGCAATCGTACAAGCAGCCTCTTTTTTTCTATGATAATCAATCATCTTAGAATAATCCATTTTATAAATATGATCCCCTGACAAGATCACCACATATTCCGGATCATAGCGCTCAATAAAATGCATATTTTGATAAATTGCATTCGCCGTTCCCTTGTACCACTGCCCATCCTTTCCTCTTACATAGGGCGGCAATACAGAGACCCCGCCGTCGTTCCGATCCAAATCCCACGGTTGTCCATTGCCGATATAGGCATTGAGATCAAGGGGCATATACTGTGTAAGCACCCCCACTGTATCGATGCCAGAATTGATACAGTTGCTGAGCGTAAAATCAATAATACGATATTTACCTCCAAACGGAATCGCCGGCTTCGCCACCGTTTTCGTAAGTACGCCTAGACGACTGCCCTGACCGCCGGCCAGCAGCATCGCCACGCTTTCTTTCTTAGTACGCATTGTAAAATTCCTCCATTCTGGATAAATATAGATACAGGCTCATCACTTTTTACCTGCTGTCTTCTGCTTTTTTCCCTGATTACCTTTGCTCCGCTTTTTTCTGGTTGTAAAGTACACGGCAGCCATCGGCGGTACTGTGATGGAAATAGAGTACTCATACCCATGCATCGGTATTTCCTCTGCACTGATATACCCTCGGCTACCGACGCCAGATCCGCCAAATCTTTCTGCATCACTATTGAGCGCCTCTATATAATACGCATCCTGCGCCACTCCAATTCTATAATTTTCTCTCGCCACAGGCGAGAAATTGACCACGACCACCACTTCTTTTCCTTTTTTATCCATACGCCGAAAAGAAACTACATTTTGCATATGATCATCATGGCAAATCCAGCTAAATCCTTCCCATGAGCTGTCCTGCTCATAAAATGCCGGATGCTTGAGATAAAAATGATTTAATTCTTTTACATATGCCTGCAGTTTTTGATGCATCTCATATTCCAGCAGCTGCCAATCCAGTGCCTGCGCATAATTCCATTCAATAAACTGTCCGAACTCGCCTCCCATAAATAACAGCTTCTTGCCCGGATGCGCCATTGTATAACCGTAAAATGCCCGCAGCCCTGCAAATTTTTGCTCATATTCACCGGGATTTTTATCTAATAGTGACTTCTTGCCGTGCACCACTTCGTCATGAGATAAAGGCAAAATATAATTTTCCGAAAATGCATAGGTAAGAGAAAACGTAATATCATTATGATGATCCTTTCTAAAAAACGGATCCATACCGATATATTCGAGCATATCGTTCATCCAGCCCATATTCCATTTAAAATTAAATCCCAGACCGCCGTCCGAAACCGGTTTCGTCACCATAGGCCATGCTGTAGACTCCTCGGCAATCATCAGAATGCCCGGATGTTCCTTAAAAACTGCTTGATTCAGCGTCTGCAAAAATTTAACTGCTTCCAGATTTTCATAGCCCCCATACTGGTTCGCTACCCACTCGCCGTCCCTGCGGGCATAATTCAAATAAAGCATACTGGCTACCGCATCAACTCTGAGCCCGTCTATATGATACATATCCAGCCAAAACATCGCATTAGAGATTAAAAAACTGACAACTTCAGGTCTACCGTAATCAAAAACCTTTGTTCCCCACTCATAATGCTCCCCTTTTCGCGGATCCTCATATTCATATAGCGCATGTCCGTCAAAATAAGCAAGCCCGGCCGCATCTTTAGGGAAATGAGCCGGCACCCAGTCCATAATCACCCCTAATTGGTACTGATGGCAGATATCCACAAATTCCATAAATTGTTTTGGCGTTCCATAACGAGAAGTCGGTGCATAATATCCCATCACCTGATATCCCCAAGAACCGTCATATGGATATTCCGCTAAGGGCATCAGCTCAATATGCGTATATCCCATTGCTTTTACATACTCACAAAGCTCTCTTGCCAGGCTAGGATATGGTAAATACTGTTTTTCAGAGTCCAATTTCCATGAGCCGGCGTGCAGCTCATAAATATTCATCGGTTCTTCATAAGGCACTGCCTTGCGCCGTTTTTTCATCCATTTATCATCCTGCCACGAATATCCCTCAAGATGGTATAAAACGGAAGCGGTCGCTGGCCTCTTTTCCATATAAAATCCGTAAGGATCACTCTTCATATATGTCTTGCCATCGGCTCCCACTATACAATATTTATAAAGATCCAGCTCTTTAAGCCCATAGGCAAACCCTTCCCAGAGTCCGGCACTGCTAATTTTTGTCATTGAAACCCCTTGCTGAGGCTCCCATCCGCAAAAATCTCCAACTACAGAAATCTCCCTGGCGTTTGGCGCCCATACCCGAAAAACGGTACACACTTTGCCTTCCGCATCTACTGCAGCATGTGCTCCCAGATATAAATAGGCTCGGTAATTCGTCCCCTCATGAAAGATATGCACGGCAAAGTTGTTAGCTTTGTCCATTTTATTTCACTTCCTTGCCTGTTTTTTGTCATTATATCACAATGAGTAAAGAGTGGTCAACCTGTTTAGCATAAATATTATCGACCAAAAGAGCCATTGCTGCTTGCAATGGCTCTTCCCTATCTAGTTTCTTTATCTACTTTTATTTCTGCTCCTCTAATAAATTCAGCAGCTGCTCTTCATCCAAAATAGGAACATTAAGTTTCTTTGCCTTTTGATTTTTCGACGAATTGCTTTGCAGATCATTATTGATCAGATAGGTGGTCTTTTGGCTCACGCTATCCGTTACCTTAGCCCCTTTTGCCTCCAGCAACGTCTTCAGCTCATTTCTATTTTCAAAATGCCTCAAACTTCCAGTAATGACAAAATTCACGCCTGCCAGTGTTTGCTCTGTCTCTGCCTCCTGCTTAAACTCTATATACTGCAAAAGATCGGCAATCATCTCCCGATTCTCCTTCTGCTGAAAAAAGCAAAAAACTGCATCTGCCAGCACAGGACCAATGCCATCAATCTCTGCAAGCCTCTGAGCATCAGCCTCCATGACCGCTTCCAAACGGTATCCGAAGGATTGAGCCAAGAGTTTTGCACCTGCTGTGCCAATTCCGGGAATTCCCAGTGCATTCAATAAGCGATATAGCTCCCTGTTTCGGCTCTCTTCAATGGAATGCAGCAGCTTATCACAGGACTTTTCGCCAAACCCTTCCATCTCTGCTATCTCTTCTCGGTGCTCTTTCAAACGGTACAGATCCGCAAAGCTATCAAGCCAATCTCTTTCAATCATACGCGCCAACGTCGCCTCAGAGAGGCCTTCAATATTCATCGCCTGCCTTGAAACAAAATGTTCCATGGCCTTAAGCACTTTGGCAGGGCAGCCCGGATTGCTGCACATCAGCACCTTAACATCCTCGCGCTCTACCAGCTCCGTTCTTCCTCCGCACCGCGGACACTGCGCCGGGATCTCTGCATTACCGCTTTTCGTCAGATTCTCCGCTACCTGTGGGATAATCATATTAGCCTTATATACCGTAATTTCATCTCCTATGCCCAGCTCCAGCTCCTGCAAAATACTCACATTATGCAGACTTGCCCTTTTCACGGTAGTTCCCTCCAGCTCAACAGGATCAAAGATTGCTACCGGATTGATCAGACCCGTTCGAGAAGGACTCCATTCAATCTCCTTCAGTGTCGTTTTAACCTTCTCGTCCTGCCATTTAAAAGCCATCGAATCCCGCGGAAACTTCGCGGTACTCCCGAGCGATTCCGATACGCGCAGACTATCCATCGTCAGCACCAGGCCATCCACCGGAAAGATCAGTTCCTTTGTTTTCTGCGCAAAGCGCAAAACAGCTTCTGGCACCTCCTCTGCCGTAAGCATTTCATACTCCACCAAATCAAACCCCTGTTCACGCAAAAACAGTAGCTGCTTTTCCTTAGAATCCTCAAAGCGTTTGCTATCTCCCGCAAAATCAATCAAGGCATAAGCAAGAAAATAGACCCCTCTCTGCGCTGTAATACGGCTGTCCAGCTGCCGAACTGATCCGCTGCACAAATTACGCGGGTTTTTATATTGCTCGCCCTCCTCCAGACTTTCATTGATTCGCTCAAAATCCGGATACGAAATCAGAGCCTCTCCGCGCACCGACAGCTTTTCTTTACAGGGAATCTGTAATGGTACATTGCGAAAAACCTTTGCATTCGGTGTAATGTCCTCGCCTACTTCGCCATTTCCTCTCGTTGCCGCCATCACAAGCTGCCCCTCTTCATAGGTCAGCGCTACCGTAAGCCCATCCAGCTTCCATGACAAAATACCGCGCTGCTCTCCAAGAAATGCTGCCAAAGCCCCGGGATCCTTAGTTTTATCCAATGATTTTAGAGGCGCTGCATGCGTCACCTTAGGCAGACTGCTCACGACCTCATATCCTACGCGCTGTGTTGGACTCCCGGATAATACAATTCCGCTTTTTTGCTCCAGTGCCTCCAACTCATCATAGAGCGCATCATATTCAAGATTACTCATCTGTTCCTGATCCGTTTGATAATAGGCATAGGCTGCCTCATTCAGCATTTGGATCAGCTCTTCCATTCGCTTCCTGTTTTCCATACCAATCTCCATTTTGAAGCCTACTTAATATTAAACCTTCTTAAGCCCTGCCAGCTTTACAAAAAGCAGCTTTTCCCCCGCCTTTGCGAAATTGACCCGCACCTGATAATCGGCGCTTACCCATTTGACTTCCAATATGGTGCCCAGCCCAAACTTTTTATGATGCACCGTATCTCCGGGCTGAAATGTTTCATTTTGATTTTCCGGCGGCTGCAGCGTACTCGTTTTCTTTACATATGGATTATGAAATGGCTGATTATGCTGTTTAACAAAGCTTCTTGCCGGCCTCTCCAGACGCCCCTGCTCATCTATAGCATCACGTCCCCGCATTTTACCCTCTGCCAATACCTCCGCCGGAATTTCCATCAAAAACCTCGACGCTTTAGAGGCCTGCTCCTGCCCATGCACGCGCCTTGTTTTTGCATATGTAATAAATAGTTTTTCTCTCGCTCTCGTAATCCCCACATAGCAGAGCCGGCGTTCCTCCTCCATATCCTCTGGGTCCTCCGATACAATACTCATGTACCCGGGGAAAACCCCATCTTCAAGCCCTGTCATAAAGACTACCGGAAACTCCAGACCCTTGGCACTGTGCAGCGTCATCAGCGATACCACGTCAGCGCCCTCCTCATACGTGTCAATCGCCGCTACCAGCGCAAGCTCATCCAAAAAGCCCGACAGACTTGGCTCTTCGGCCCCTTCTTCATATTGAACAGATCTGCTGATCAGCTCATCGATATTTTGCATTCGATCCTCATAGCGAGCTGCATCCTCTTTCATTAAATATGCGCCATAGCCTACCTCCTCCAAGATCCTTTGAATCAGGCTGCCGATGCTCTGCGTCTTGTCTTGCTCCAGCTGACTGCGCCATTGATGAAGCAAATCTCCAAAGGCAACCAGCTTTTTAGCGCTCCTCTTGAGATCCGGTACCTCCGGTGCCATCTCCGCTGCTTCTGAAACTCCCCATCCGCCTTCTTCTGCAAATTGTCTAAAACGTTCGGCGGTTACGGCGCCAATACCTCTCCCTGGCACATTAATGATGCGATCAGCTGCAACATAATCATGATCATTGGCTACGACCCGCAAGTAGCAAAGCATATCCTTAATTTCTTTTCTTTGATAAAACGGTGTGCCCCCATATAAGCGATAAGGAATACTGCCCATGACCAGCCTCTCCTCTAACGCTCTGGATTGTGCATTCGTCCGGTAAAGCAGCGCTATATCCTTATACTGCCGTCCCTTTTGATTCACCATTTGCAGAATCTGCTCTGCTATGTACTGCGCTTCTTCATTTTCATTCCAGGTTTCCTGAAGCGTAATGTTTTCCCCCTGCCCATTTTCTGTCCACAGAGTTTTCTGTTTGCGTCCCTCATTATGGGCAATCACGCTGTTGGCGGCTGTCAAAATCTTCTCTGTAGAACGGTAATTTTGCTCC
Organism: Lachnospiraceae bacterium; assembly: GCA_022794035.1. Lineage (NCBI taxonomy): Bacteria > Bacillati > Bacillota > Clostridia > Lachnospirales > Lachnospiraceae > Lachnospiraceae bacterium. The sequence goes on from JAAWDX010000007.1 coordinate 46,470, forward strand.
AGGCGAATCACAAGCGCATTGGGAAAATCCTTTTCAAAATCAAGAATATTACGGATATTAGCGCCCCGGAACCGATAGATTGACTGATCATCATCTCCCACTACGCACAGATTTTCATATCGCTCTGCTAATAGACGAATTAAGTAATACTGCGCTGTATTGGTATCCTGATATTCATCGACCATAATATAGCGGAACTTTTCCTGATAGTAGGCCAAAACATCGGCCTGTGTCTGAAACAGGCGCACGGTTTCACAAATAATATCATCAAAGTCCATCGCCTGATTTTCCCGAAGCGTTTTTTGATATTGCTCATACACCAAGGCTACCTTTTCCTTGAACAGGTCTCCTTTTGCTACCTCTTCTCTGTATTTAATCGGCCCTTTTAGTTCATCCTTCGCATTGCTGATCGCTGCTAAAATGCTTTTAGGCGTAAACATCTTATCGCTTAGATTCAGCTCCTTCATAATTCGCCGGATCACCGCCTTTTGATCCTCCGGATCATAAATGGTGAAGCCTTTTTCATATCCGAGCCGCTCCGCATGCTGTTTTAAAATGCGGATACAGGCGCTGTGAAAAGTGGAAATCCAAGCTCCCCGTATCGTGTCAGCGCCTACCAGTGCCGTCGCTCTTTCCTGCATTTCCTTGGCCGCCTTATTGGTAAAGGTAATCGCTAAAATATGATAGGCAGGCACCATAAGCTCCTCTACCAAATAGGAAATCCGATGTGTCAATACCCTTGTTTTACCGCTTCCCGCGCCTGCCAAAATTAAAACAGGACCTTCCGTCTGATAAACAGCCCTTTGCTGCATCTCATTTAAATTTCCGTATTTATCCATAGCTTTCTCCTTTTCACAGCGCGGCTGCCCCAGCGCAGCGCTATTTATAATTCTGATCAAACACCACATAGGTAGGTGCATCCTCTTCATCCAGCGTATGAAAGGAATACCCTTCCTGCTTCAGATAATCAATAATCTTCGGCAGAACCTGTACTGTTTCATCTGTTTTATTCGTCGTATGCAGCAGAATCACTGCGATATTTTTCCCCTCTACATATTTAACTACATTTCTGTATATATCCTGAGCGGGAACATGAGAATATATGGCATCCTCTCCTGATACATTCCAATCAAAATATCGGTATCCAAGTTCATCCAGCCGTCCCTTGATTTCTCTCATGACAGCCTCTTTGCCACAATTAGAACCTCCCGGAAAGCGAACAATTGGTTCAACCTCATATCCGGTCTGACTGCGCACACAGTTTTCCAGCTTTTTAATTTCCTCATAGAAATTATCCCAAGATTCATACAAGCTTTTATACACATGGGAATAGGTGTGATTGGCCAGAACATGTCCATCCTCTACAATTCTGCGATACACTTCTTCCGCTAATTCTGATTCTACTCCATTTACAAAAAAGGTAGCCTTAATATCATATTCATCTAGAATATTCATTACTTTTAATGTGTTTTCGCAAGGACCATCATCAAAAGTCAGATAGGCTCTATAATCCTGTACGCCATGTTCACTGACCACACCGGTTACCAGCTGATCCATTTCCGTTTCTTTTTGCATTAAAAGCTGTTCTAATAATACCTTTTCTGTCTTTACCGCCTGTAGCTCCTCCTGTATCTGCTGTATTTCCTCTGCATGCTGCTCCCTTTCATCCTGTATCCGGGACAAAATAAAAAAGCCGGCTATCACTAAGAGAAGTAAAAAACCTATCAAGCAGATCCAAACCATATTTCTTGCCCCGGATCTTCTTTTTGCAGGGGACTCATTTTCTCTCATCGCCAAGTTTCCTCCTATTGATATCAGATAAAATCTCTCCATCAATAGCTTGTTCATTATAACAGATTTTATGTGGCTTGACTAGTCCAATTCTGCATATAAAAAAGGCATACCACAAAAGTGTATGCCTTTTTTCATTTTAGTCTTAATCCGCAATTCTTTATTTAACAAAGATATAGTAGGCTAAAAATAGAATTGCCAAAACCCACATAATAATGCTGACATTTTTTCTGCGGCCACAGCAGACATTGATCAGCACATAGGACACGATGCCAAATGCGATTCCTTCAGAGATACTATAAGCAAACGGCATCATAATCGTTGCCAAGAAAGCCGGAATGGCCTCCGGTGCATCCTGATAGTCTACTTTAAACAACGACTCAATCATTAAAAAGCCTACAAAGATCAAAGCCGGAGCCGTTGCAAAAGAGGGAATGGCCAAGAAGATCGGAGAGAAGAATAATGCCAAAACAAACAGTCCTGCTACCGTTAAGGAGGTTAAGCCCGTCCGGCCTCCCTGTGCTACGCCTGCTGCACTTTCTACAAACGTTGTCGTGGTAGAGGTACCGCATACAGCGCCTACAGAAGTAGCAATTGCATCAGAAAGCAGCGCCTGCTTTGCCTTGGGCACCTGCCCGTTCTCATCCAGCATATCTGCCTTACTAGCCACGCCAATAAGCGTGCCGACCGTATCAAAAATATCTACAAACATAAAGGAAAGCATCACGACGATCAGATTGAGAATGAAATCTCCTCCTGCAAGTCCGCCCTGCACAGCCTCCATATTAAAGCAAGCGCCTCCAATGGTTCCGATCCAGTCAGGCAGTGAAACAATCCCGCTTGGAAGCAGAGAATCCACCTGATACCAGCCAATCAGCTCTGCAGCAATTCCCAGTATCCATGTGGCTAAAATGCCAATTAGCAAAGAACCCTTTACTTTTCTATGATGCAGCACAGCGATGATCAAAACGCCTACCACTGCTAAACAGGGGCCTGCAGCCGTCATCTCGCCAAGCGTAACGCCTGTAGAGCTGTTCTGCACAACAACTCCTGCATTTTGTAATCCTACAAAAGCAATGAACAGGCCAATGCCTGCGGAAATACCATATTTCAGATTTTTAGGAATGGCATTCAAGATAGCCTCACGCACATTGACAACGCTGAGCAGAATGAACAAAAGTCCCTCGAGAAATACAGCAAATAATGCCAGCTGCCAGGAATAGCCATATCCAAGCACAACTGTAAATGCCATATAGGCATTGAGCCCCATGCCGGGCGCCAGCGCAAAAGGAAGGTTCGCCAGCAGGGCCATCGCTGTCGTTCCGACAATCGCAGCAATCGCCGTAGCGGTAAACAGTTCGCCTGTAGGCATGCCTGTTGCTCCTAAAATACTCGGGTTAACAGCCAAAATATAAGCCATCGTCATAAAGGTTGTTAATCCTGCCAAGACCTCGGTCTTAACATCTGTTTTGTTCTCCTTTAACTTAAAGAAGTCTTTCATTGGATTCGATCTCCTTTCATAAGAGAAATAAATGATGCCGCTATCATAGCAAAAAGACTGTCGAGTGTCAACGATTTTTTGAACAATTTGTAAATTTTACGCATCTTTTTAATTGCATCCGGCAATTTCAAGAAAATTCTTTACAAGCTTCCCTGCTCTGCTAAATATTTACTGACCCCTGTAATGGCAACAGCACCATCTGAAACCGCCGTCACAATCTGCCGCAGCGGTTTCACCCTTAAATCTCCTGCCGCAAAAATACCTGCCGCACTGGTTTGCATATACTCGTCACAAACTACAAATCCATGCTGCATTTCTGCAATATCCTGCAAAAGCTCTGTATTAGGATCCATTCCTACAGCGATAAATACGCCATCTACTGCAAGCTCGGTGAGCTCCTCTGTCTGATTATTCTTTAGCACAACGCCCTCCACTGCCAGTGAGCCCTTGATTTCTTCCACCTCAGTATTCCAAAGAATCTCCAGCTTGTCGTTTTCCCTCGCGCTGCGTGCCAAAATGCCAGCAGCCCGCAGCTTATCTCTCCTATGCGCTAAATATACCTTTCGGCACATATGTGTCAGATAAATTGCATCCTCCACTGCCACATCTCCGCCTCCCACTACCAGTACATCCTTTTGTCTGAAAAATCCTCCGTCACAGGTCGCGCAGTAGCTAACGCCATGTCCCGAAAGCTCCTTCTCTCCTGGTGCGCCTAATACTCTATGCCGGCAGCCTGTCGCCACCACAATTGTCCGCGTTTCATATGTCTGATTGGATGTGACCACTTTTTTCACTGCTTGGTCAGCATCCTCAATTCGAAGCACCTCATCCATCACTTCCTGAACACCATACTTTTGACTATGCTCCGCCATCTTGCCTGCTAAGCTCATCCCATCCAGCATCGGCAGCCCAGGATAATTATCCACCTCATACGTATTCAGCACCTGTCCACCCGGAAACCCTTTTTCGATCCGCAGCGTTTTGATCTCAGCCCTGCCTGCATAGATCTGTGCGGCCATCCCTGCCGGGCCGCCTCCAATAATAATACAATCATATACGTCCATAAAATTCTCCTCCCAGTTCATTCTGCATGGCCATAATCGGCACATTCAGCATATCCGTTCCAATCAGCACAAAACGGCCTCCCCTGATCAGATCCAGTTCAGAACCATCTTCTTTAACAACACTAATACGCCCAATTCGGTCATACGGCAGTGTTAAATCCGTATGCTTTTGTGTATACGCCTTTTCCGGCTCTGATCTGCGCAGAATAGATCGTTCATTATCCTTTGCAACCACCTCTTTATGATCCAGCGGATTAAAAACAGGGATCTCCTCTTCATACGCAAAGCATGTATCGCCAATTGCAAAATGGGGCCCTGTTTTTTCCAGAATCAAAGTGGGAAGCTTCTGTAAAATATCAAATTTCTGCGCTGTACAATAGGCCCACGTATTCGTTCCGATCGCAAATTCTCCCATCGGCAGCCCTTCCTGCATATCCAGTAAATTCTCATACACATAGGCTTTTCCAAGCTCTGCATCCTCAAAATTAGTACAGGAATACTCTTTCACACACCCATTTTCAAAAAGCAGCTGCAAATTCTCATACCGCAGCCCATTGATTTCAACTGCATCCAGATGCAAAAGCCCATTAGTCCCCTTCAGCTGCGGAGACGTAAACACTTCTCCAGCCGGCAGATTCACATCAGCCAGACAATTCATAAAATTCGTCTGCTTTTTAGGGCTACTAAGCGGCTGCAGGGCAATCCTGATATCCGTCTCATTGCCTTCACGCCCTGTCACATGCACCTCGCTGCCACGCCCCAGCGCCTGGATCAGAGCCTGCTGTGCCTTCGCAATATGCTCCTCCTCCATTGTATTAATCTGCACCATCTCATTGAAAATTTCTGCAAAATGCTCGCTGATTGCCGGAACCGGAAGCGCCATCATCGTATAGCTGCTCTCATGCAAACGGCCAATACGGTATTTCTCCTGCTCATAATACTGCTGCATTTCCTCTACCAGCTTACTCTGTTCCTCCGTCAGATCCAGCGCTTCTTCACAAAATTCAGGAACAAAAAACGCTTCACCAAATCCCTCCAGCTCTATGATGCCGCCAAATCCATGCAGCAGACCTGCATTTTCCTGCAATACCTTCTGCATCGCTTCCTTTTGTTTTTCACAATAAGCTTCATTCAAATACAAACCATAATCATAGCGATGGTCATACTCATATTGACGATTGATCTGGTTGCTGAACATATTAGCAACAAACGGCTCCATAGAAAGCTCCGTCCGGCACAGATCCATCACCCTCTTGACCAGCCGTTCCATACCAATCGGACAATCAATGGCGACTGCGCTTTTTTTACGCATATCTTTATTATTACGAATAAATCCTTTTTTAAACCCTTCTATCATCGTCTTGGCCATACGGTCAATCTTTTCCTGCGGCAGCGCCGCAAAAAAACGCTGCAGGCTTTCTTCCTGTTCACCAACCGGCATTCCAAGCTGATACAGGTAGTACGGCTGGGATAAATCCTCGCTATCTAGAAGATCTGTCAGCGCTGCATCCGATACATTATACTGTTTATGAAAATCAAGCTCTGCTTCTATGCCGGCATGCGCTAACCTGTATTGCTTAATCAGATCTACAATCTGCTCTGCCCGCACCTGACCATGGGTAATCTTTTTATATAATTCAAAATAAAATTCAATTCGATCGGCCAGTAAAAATCGGCGATGACAATAGGCATCCTGTACTGCATCCTTAAACATCTTTGCCACAGCTGCCAAAACAGGCCCCAGTTCTTTGCCTATAAACGAAGCCATATACTTTGGATTCAGATAGCTCTTACCATACTGAGAGCTGGATAGCTCGCCAAATATAAGCTCCTGATCCTGCTTCATATCCGCTAGCAAAGCAGTGTCCCTGTATTCCTTTGTCCATTTTTCCTCAAACTTGGTCAGAAGAAGCAGGTATTCTCCCTGTGCTTTTGCATACCAAAACATTTTCTCCCTAAAGCCCCGCTCCTTCGTTGCCGTCATCTGCTTTACCATAGAAGCAAGCTTTTCTCTTAATTCCTGATACCGCGCTTCGCTTCGGCAATTATATAATTTATAAAAGTCTTCGTAATTAAACATTTTCTTCTCCCGTAAATTGCATTTTTCTATTTTTAGTATAGCATAGTGCCTTCATAAGTTCAACTGATTCTCCGCTATCTCTCTTATCTTCTTCTTTAAAAAACACAACAAAAAAAGCGCTGTCATCAGCGCTTTTTAACTGGGCATGAAGGATTCGAACCTACGAATGCTGGAGTCAGAGTCCAGTGCCTTACCGCTTGGCGAATGCCCATTATGATCTTCTCTCTTGAAGACAGTGACTATTATACCCATTTTGTTTTTATTTGTCAACCATTTTTTTAAGAAATTTAAATCCTCAAAAAAATAGTAGCCTAAGCCATCTAAGGCTGAGACTACTTCAAGGAGAAGGTTTGTTCGTATTCTTAAATACGAACTAATAAATATGGGGGTTACGTCATCATATTATCACATTTTTTTCAAATATACAACATATTTCTTCTATTTTCTGTTTATTCTTCTTCCTGCAAAATTTGCAAAAACTCCTGTCTATGAATCGTTTCCTTTTCCATCAGATATCTTGAAACAATTAAAATTTTTTCCTGATGCCGATCAATCAGGTCTATGGCTCTCTGATGCTGCTCTTTAATGATTCTGAGGACCTCATCGTCAATACTTTTCTCCGTTATTTCCCCATAGCGTTTGATGGGTCTTCCGTCTAAATATGCAGAAGAGGAAGATTCTAACCCCATCATATCAAACCGCTTTGTCATACCATATACTGTCACCATTCTCCTAGCAGATTCCGTTGCCTTTTCAATATCATTGACGGCTCCCGTAGAGATCTGTTTTAAAAACACTTCCTCCGCCGCTCGGCCGCCTAAAGCAACACAGATCTGATCTTCCATCTCCTGCTGCATCACTAAATATTTTTCCTCTTCGGGCAGCTGCATTGTATACCCCAAAGCCCCTTTTGTTCTGGGAATAATCGTAATCTTATGCACCTCATTGGCTCCTGGCAAAATATGCGCTAAAAACGCATGTCCTACCTCATGATAGGCAACAGCCTGTTTTTCTTTTAATGAAAGCACTCTATCCCTTTTGATTTTTCCGGCAAGAACAATCTCCAAAGCTTCTTCCAAATCCGACTGCTCTATATGCCTGCGCCCTTTTCTCACTGCCAGAAGAGCTCCTTCATTAATCATATTGGCTAAATCTGCCCCTGAAGCTCCCGGCGTCACTTTAGCGATCGCTTCCAGATCTACATTCTCTGAAACCTTTACTTTTTTAGCATGCACATTTAAAATTTGCTTTCGTCCGATCAGATCCGGTGTTTCCACAGGGATTGTGCGGTCAAAACGTCCCGGCCTTAGCAAAGCAGGGTCCAGAATTTCCGGACGATTGGTTGCGCCTAAGATCACGACCCCTTTTGAGGAATCAAGCCCATCCATTTCTGTCAAAAGCTGATTCAGCGTTTGCTCTCGTTCATCATTACCTGAAAAACCACTATCTCTCTTCTTTCCAATCGCATCAATCTCATCAATAAAGATAATACAGGGTGCTTTTTCCTGAGCCTGCTTAAACAGATCACGCACACGCGCCGCTCCCATGCCGACAAACATCTGTACAAATTCAGAACCTGAAATAGAAAAAAACGGCACATGTGCCTCACCGGCGACTGCCTTTGCCAGCAGCGTCTTGCCCGTCCCCGGAGGGCCAACCAAGAGAGCCCCTTTGGGCATCTTAGCCCCAATTTCTTTATATTTATCCGGATGATGAAGCAAATCTACAATTTCGACCAGTGATTCCTTTGCTTCTTCTTCCCCTGCTACATCTGAAAATAATGTACCGGTTTCATTTTCTGCATAAATCTTTGCATTATTTTTTCCAAATGACATGGAATCTCCCATGCTCCGTGTAATCCCTTTGCTTAAAAAACGCCAAACCACAATAAAAAGCAAAATAGGCACCACATACTGCAGTACCAGCATCAAAGCTCCGTTTCCTGTCTGTGTCAGTCCACTATAAACTGCAATTCCATTTTCTTCAATAAACTCTGTAATAGCTGACATCGACTCTGTAGGAATTGTATAATATGTGAGCACAGCATCCTCTTTTAAATAAAATTGAAGCTGGCCAGAGCTGGTGTTCATTTTTACATTTTCCACCCTTTTTTCTTTCACCATCTGCTTAAATTCACTATATAATACTTCCTTATTGGTACCAGCCCTAACCAAGCGATTGATCCCAACCATCATGATGACTACAGCAACAAAATAAATGATTCCTATTTTAATCTTTCTATGCTTAACATCCTTATCTGCCACAGTGAATACCTTTCTTTAATCAATAAGCTCGGAAACGCTTTCAGGCGTCTCCGAGCTTATCCTTCCTCCTATATTGTGTTTTCATGCATCCGCTGAAAATCTGACTAATGATTTTTTCTTTTCAGATATTCTCGCTCCATTTCCGGTGTTACTCTGGGAACATGTACAGTAATTTCCTCAACAGAAGCCGGCATCTCCTCCGAATTGCTTTTCTCTGCCTGAGAAGGTCTGTTACGACGATATTTATGTTTCTTTGAACGGGTACTATTTTTAATTTCTGATGTTATATTTCCAAACCTACGCAGCAAATTAAAAGAAAGGGAACTGATTTTATCTGCCCATGCCTGCTTGCTGCTTATCTCAAAACGAGGCTTATTTTTTTCATATACCTCATATTCCTTTTTAATGCGCGCATATAGTTCCGCAGCCGCTTCCGCCCCTATATCCAGCATTTTAACCACAACAATTGCTTTATGGTCTAGTTTTCTAGGCCCGGCCTGCACCGCCTTTACGTTTGTAATGGTAATATAGGGACCAATATATTTTCCTTTACGATAAAATTCAATAATCGCATACGATTCCTGTCCCTGCAGCTGATAAAACGAAAGATCCTCCAGTGCTTCAAAAAGCGGCTGTAAATCCTGCTTGCGAACTCCGTTTCTGACCTCCCGATAGCTTTCTACATAATTAACCGTCCACTCTTCCTTAGTAGGAAGCCATCGTTTTTTTTCTTCTTCATAAGGCCGACCAGCCCGATACACCACATGGTATAGCGGAACAAAAAATAAAAGCAGAAACTCGCCAATCCATACAATCAAAAGAGGAATTCCTTTTAAAATTTCTCCATTGATGCTTAAAGAGCCGTAGGGCAGGATATCTACAATAGCAGAGAATAAAGCGACCGGACTCACAAAAAGCTCCCACCAGCGTTCTAACAAAAGGGGAAACTGAAGATGGTAAGCCCATACCTCTTTCGCACCTTTCTGCCATGAATCCTGTACCAAATTCACAAAAAAGACCCAACTGCTATAATATGATATAAATAATATAAGCACCGTGACCAGCAGCACAATCCTAGTGTTTCGTATTTTTGTTTTTCTTACCAGCCAAATCAGGGATCCTGAAATCGAAAACACATAACCGACGACTACCAAACTTCTCAGGAGCATATTGGATATCAAGCCCAGCAGATAGATATACGCAGCGCCTAATAAAAAGCCGATTCCTAAACCGCCTGCCAAAAATATCGCTACATTGCCGGCTGTGTATTGGCCTGATGCTTTATAGCTTTGACCTATCAAGCAACTCCCTCCTATTCTTCTTGCTCAGCATACGTTAAGTTGAACCTATGTTAGTAGTATATCATACTTTCCTTCTGCTCACAACTCATTCTTAGCCGTAACCGGCTGAAACTCCTGTTTTTCTTCTTTATTTTCCTTTATTCTGCTTTCCTCTATCGCCAACTGATAAAATGCTTCCTGTGCGTTAACTGGTTTTTTACTGCGTGTGCCAGTCTTGCTGTACCCTCCTTCTTGATCCATCATTCGGGCCTTTCGATTATCTAAAAGCATTAAATCGAGACATGCCTGCAGCCGTTTTTTATGTCTTTCCTCCTCTACCGGGAACAGCAGTTCAATCCTCCGGTCCAGATTGCGAGGCATCCAGTCCGCGCTTGAAAGATAGAACTCTTCATGTCCGTCATTATAAAAATAGTATACCCGGCTATGCTCTAAAAGCCATCCCACAATACTGCGCACCCGGATGTTTTCTGATACGCCGGCAATACCAGGCTTGAGGCAGCAAATTCCGCGTACAATCAAATCAATCTGTACGCCTGCACAGGAGGCAGCATACAATGCCTGTATAATCTCTGTATCCAGCAAAGAATTCATTTTTGCTATAATTCTAGCCTTTTTTCCCTTGCGAGCCAAATTTTCTTCTCTCTGAATTAAGGCTAAAAATTTCTTTCTAAGCCCTGTCGGCGCCATCGTCAATTTATAAAAGCTGGGAGCATCTCCGTATCCTGATAGACAGTTAAACAGTGCAGAGGCATCCGCTCCATAAGACTCTTTGCAGGTAAAAAGTCCCATATCCGTATACAATCGAGCCGTTACATCATTATAATTTCCCGTTCCCAAGTGAACATACCGCCGGATGCCTTCTTCTTCACGGCGCACCACAAGCGTAATTTTGCAGTGAGTCTTTAAGCCAATCAAGCCATAAATTACATGACACCCGGCTTTTTCCAGGCGTCTGGCCCAGTGAATGTTATTTTCTTCATCAAATCTGGCCTTTACTTCGACTAATACCGTTACCTGCTTGCCATTCTCGGCTGCCCTAGCCAGCGCTTTGATAATCGGAGACTGTCCGCTTACCCTATACAGGGTTTGCTTAATGGCCAGAACCTGCGAATCATCTGCCGCCTTTTCAATAAATTTAACAACACTGTCAAAAGATTCATAGGGATGGTGCAGCAAAATATCATTTTTACGAATGGCCTCAAAAATATCGGTTTCTCCCTGAAGCTCTTTCGGAACCTGCGGCACCAAAGCCCCATATTGCAGATGCATATAACCGGGAATCTTAGAAAGCTTAGAGACAAATGCCAGATCAAGAGGCCCATGAATCTCGTATACATCGCGTCCCGGCACATCTAGTTCCTTTTGAAGATACGCCAAAATCGCTTCATCTGCCTGACTTTCTATCTCTAAGCGTACAGCCTGTCCCCATTTTCTCTTTTTAATGGATTTTTCCATCTCTTTTAGCAGATCCGGCGCATCCTCTTCATGAATTGCCATATCTGCATTCCTGGTAATGCGATAATAGGCTGTCTGCTTGATTTTCTGCTTAGGAAAGATTTTAGAAAGATGCATCCTAATTACATCCTCCAGCAGAATATAGCTATCCTTCTGCCTCAGAGGCACCAGACGAGACAGTACAGCCGGCACCTGCACAGTGGCAAAGGTATCAATTCCCTCTTGCCTTTCAATAAGCAGGGCAATATTTAAACTACGGTTTAAAATCAACGGAAACGGCCTGCTCACATCCACTGCCATAGGCGTAAGCACCGGATAAATCTCCTGTAAAAAGTACTCCTCCAAATAGTCTCTTTCCTGCTGCGAAAGCTGTTTGGGCTGAAGCAATTGAATGCCTGCTTTTTTAAGCTGCGGCATCAGACTTTGATTATAAATTTCATATTGATCATCCAGCATTTTATGCGCTCTGGCAATGACCCTTTTCATTTGCTGCCGCGGCGATAGACCGGCCGCATCCTTTTTCTCGATTCCTGCCTGTACCTGATCATATAAAGATCCAACCCGTACCATAAAAAATTCATCCAAGTTAGAAGTTACGATCGCCAGAAACTTAAATCGCTCTAATAAAGGATTTTTTTTATCTTTCGCTTCTTCCATAACGCGCTCATTAAACTCTAACCAGCTTAATTCCCGGCTAATAAAATATTCTGGATTTTCAAATTGACTCATGACTATGATTTCCTCCTTTTATCTTATCCAGGCATCCGTTTGGTATATACCTTTAACTCTGGCTCTAAACTGAAAACCTCTCTAAACAATCCCTGTGTATGCTGAAACATCCATTCTTCCAGCACCGCATTTTCTTTCGTAAAGGCCTGTATGATAAAGGATTCTCCTTTTAGTTTAATGACAAGATCATATAATTTTTGCTTATGACTATAATCCAAAGCATTTGCAGCCTGCAGCATTGCCAAGAGCTTAGATACGGCCATACGGCTTTTTTTATTTAATGCCTTATATGCTTCATCCTCTGCCTTTGGTTCTCCTGCTTCATGATAGCGAACCAAAACTACCAGCTGTCGCTGCTCCTCCTCTGAGATTCCGATTAAATCCATATGCATGAGCAAATCTGCTCCGCACTGTGCATGATTGGCTAGATTGATTTGCTTGCCGATATCATGCAAAAGTGCTCCCATTTCCAGCAGTAATCGGTGTCGATTCGTCAGGCTCTGTTTTTTCCCCAAATGATCGAAAATTAAAAGTGCATTTTTCGCCACTTCTTCTACATGATTCATAGAGATATAATATTGGCGTGCGGTAGCACGAATATACTGTAGGAGTTCCTCCTCCATCTCCGTATCTTCTTTTTCACGGCTCATCTCATATAAAATTCCATTTGATAGCCCAACAGACGGACAATATACCTTTTTTGCGCCGGCGGCGCTTATAAATGCCTGTACTATCATCATGGCGGGCAGCAGCATTTCTGCTCGTTCAAATCCCAAATCAAACTCATCTCGTATTTGCTGAGCATTCATGAAATGCATCTTTTCATATAGCTGTCTGAAAACTGCCTGATCTAGGCTTCTCTCGTTTTGAGGCTTGCCTTCACCACCGCAGATGCGGTACAGTACGTCTACCTCTTCTCCTGTGATCACTAAATGGCGAAAGCCTTTCTGCATAGGCAAAATCAGCTCCTGAATATATCCATATATATATTCTTTTAAAAGCCTTGTATATTCCATTGTTTTAAGCTCTGCAGAAGATAGGAGCTGACGGATCCGAAGCGCTCCCATATTGATATTCTGGCTATACTGCATACCGTCCGGTGCATAGGCGGCAACCTGTACGCCTCCGGAGCCAATATTGACGATTAAAAGCCCCCCTTTTTTCAGCTTATCATAAGAAGGCAGAGCGTTTCGCACGGCCTGCTGCGTCAGGAACCGCTCCTGCGAAGCATGAATCATTTCGATGGTAAAGCCAGTATTGGCTTTAATTTGATCGATCACATATTCCCGGTTAAGTGCTTCTCGGATTGCTCCGGTAGCCACAACCTTGTATTTTTTCACCTTATATTCTCGTAGAAGCTGTCGGAAGCCCAGTAGGTTTTTAGAAAGGGCGCGCATCATCTCAGGACTGATCCTTCCCTCCGAAAAGGTTTCTCGTCCGATCGGAAGCGTTTTTGTAACCGATTCTAAAATCTTCAGCTGCTCTCCCTCTGTCTTGTCTGCTATCTTGAGCTGCATAAAAGCACTGCCAATGTCAATGACACCCAGCAAGGCACTCTTCCTTGCTTTTCCCTGCAATTTTTCCATAGTGCTTATTCCTTTCTCTTCCGTAAGTCAGCAAAGAAGCGCTGCATCAGCTCTCGGCTTTCTTCTTCCAGAAGCCCCCGTACCACCTGTACCTGATGGTTAAATTTTGTTTCCTCCAATAGGTTCATAATTGAACCGGCGCATCCTGCTTTTGGATTCATCGCTCCCAATACGACTCTGGGAATCCGGGCCTGTACAATAGCTCCGGCGCACATGGGGCAAGGCTCCAGCGTAATATACATGCTGCATTCTTCTAAACGCCAGTCCCCCAAATATACGGCAGCCTGATGGATGGCTTCAATCTCAGCATGGCACAAAGGATTCCCTTTTTGATTGCGCTTATTATATCCCTCTCCAATTATCTGATCTTTATATACGACAACAGCACCAATCGGCGTCTCATCTTCTTCTGCTGCCTGCTGGGCAAGCGCTAACGCCCGCCGCATATATCTTTCATCGTCCATAACGTTCTCCTTGGTATAGTTAAGCAATTTTACCAAAAAAACATAAAAAAATCAAGTATGGGTTAATAAAAGATCCAATACGTCAGGAAAATAGAGGCGCCGATCCCTGCCAAATTTGAAATAAGTGCCCCGGAAAGCGTGTACCGCGTATCCTTTACTCGGATTGCCATAAAATACACGGACATCGTATATAAAATCGTTTCTGTAGAGCCAACCATAACCCCGGCCATTCTTCCCTCTAAAGAATCCGGCCCAAAGGTTTTTAATATATCCAAAATCAATCCGGTAGCCGCTGACGAAGAGACTACCTTCGTAAGCGCTACCGGCAAAAGGGGCTCAGGCATCCAGATCATACGGCTGACCGGCGTCAGCAGCCGAGCCAGTAAATCCAGGGTACCGGATGCTCTGAGTGCTCCTACGGCGACCATGAGCCCTAAAAAGGTAGGGAGAATATCCACGACTACTTGAAACCCTTCGTTGACTCCCACTACAAAGCTTTCCATTACTTTTACCTTTTTAAGACGTGCATATAAAATGATCCATAAAAAAACCGCCGGGATCATCCAGTCGGACATCAAAGCCAATATCTTCATCAGCTCATTCCAAAATAAGCTAGGATCCCTTGATAGATCCCCTGCGCAAACAGATCCGGCCTCTGAGACAGCAGCGCCGCATCTTCGGTATTCGTCAAAAATCCCATTTCTACCAGTACCGCCGGCATACTTGTATTTCTGAGTACATACAGGCGCGGATTGATCATAACACCCCGATTGCGAAGCCCTGTAGTATCATGCATGCCAATTAAAATTTGCTCTGCCAGCGGATAGGCAGCGCTTTGCTCGCTGTATACATAAGCCTCGCTCCCGCTCGCATTGGGATTCGGATTAGAATTGCAATGCAGGCTGATAAAATAATCTGCTCCCCATGCGTTAGCAGCTGTTACTCTTGCCTGCAGGCTGGATGTACTTGACGTTGCCTCCTTACTTCCTAGATGAGTTTCCGGGGTTGGTCTGGATACCTGTACCTCAAAATTACCATTATTCTCTAAAAGTGCCTCCAGCTCTTTTCCAACTGTATAATTGATATCCTGCTCTCTGAGCCCGTTTGCCTCTGCTCCTGCATTGGGATTAGTAGGATTATGCCCCTGATCAATAAAAATACGAATCAAGCCGACCACCTCATTAAGTCTTTGCTTCATGATATGATCGGCTCTTTGATTTTATGCCATAGGAAGTTGCATCATTCCCCCGCTGGTCTATGCCTATTGGGGCATACGCCAGCGAATCCATTCAATGGACGCTGTTCCCCAGTAATTTCCAGCCTCGCTTTGAACTTTCTTTCTATTCATATAGTATACAGTAAACAGATCGCCGTTTGCCAGCTCTGTAGTGCAAGGATATCCCAGATCCGCTGTTTCTCCCTTGTCCCAGAGCGTATAGCCCTTAGTCCAGCTTCTTCCTTCATCCCAACTCACCATCGCTTCTAGCCCATAGGGCGGTTTGCGTCTGCCATAAGAACAAATCACAGCGCCGGAAGAATGACGCAGCAAGTGAGGCGGCGCTCCTTCTGCTCCTGTCGGCGCCGGTATACTCCATGTTTTTCCTCCATCCTCTGAGATGGATTGCAGTATTGAAAAAATACGCTCTTCATAAGGCTTTCCCGGCTCATCAATTCGGATATGTAATAGCAGCTTGCTCGCTGCATCCCCCTTTGACGGCAGCTCAAGAATATGAGGCTCTGCATAATTACAAAATGAAAACTCAGGACATTTAGGAATATCAGCCAATTTATGAAAATGATATCCATCTTTGCTGTGATATACGGCAATCGGAAAATTCGGATCTTTTGGGCCCACCGGAGTCCCTGCATAGATCAAGGAACCATCTGCTAATAAATTGGGACCATGCGGAGCACTCACAGGCACCTTGATTGGCTCCTGCCACGAAAATCCATTATCGCTACTCACACTGATCAAGGATCCTAAATATTGCTGCTCCATCTCATCTGTTACATTGGATACATAGGCCTTGACCATCTCTGTACGCTCTCGTGGACCATATACCCCTCTGTCAGCCTCTTTTTTCTGAAAGGCACGCGAGTTATTGAATGTGGAAAGCAGCATTTTTTGGTTTCCCATATATAAAATACCGGCATCCCGATCATCCAGCGGTGTATCAATGCCAATGATCGGTGCTGACCAGGTCCTGCCTTCATCCCGGCTCTTTCTTAATAATACTTTACCGTATGGACAAACATGCATAATCCGATTGCCTGAAAAGGCAACCACCAGATCTCCCTCGGCATCCTTTGTCACAGAGGGCCATGCGGCATATCCCAGTACTCGATTGGGCTGTGCCATCACTGTTCCCTGTGCGATTACTTTCACGGATTGATTCATGATATTCCCTGCTTTCTATCCTAAAATATTTCACATTTCGGCAAGTATATCACAGATCCAGGCTTTCTTCTACTGCAAATGATAACTTTCACATAAAAGAACTAACTCCTGTTTGTCCTCTGCCATAATTCCCTGAATCAGCTGAATCCGGTCCTGTTCATTCAAATACTCTGAAATCTGCCTCAGCTCCTGACATAGTACTCCTTCCTGATTATAAAGGCCAATCTTGCCATCCTTCATCTTCATCGTACAAGGAAAGGTAAGGGGCGGTGCCTCTGGTTCTAATTCAATCGGTTCTGTCATTTGCTGCGCAGCAGCAGCCACCTCCTCTGTCATAACAACCACCGCCTGCTCTTCTCTTAGGTCCTCTCGCTGTGCCTGCTCTGCCCATTGATTCACATAGTAAAACCATACATAAGTAAGCAATACAAATAATACACTTAATCCCCAAACGCTTATCCAAAGCTTTTTAGAAAGTAACTGCCGGAACATACTCTCGCCTCCTTTTGAGAAAGTATGTCCCGGCAGTTGATTATTTATACCTTTAAATCTTTAATAATCGCAGCATTCTTCCCATTGGCATATTTTCCATATCCTTTTCTGTAATCCCTCCCCAATTTACCATGAGTAGGAAGTAACAAATCACACCAAATAAAACGCTGCCGATCGTAGCGATGGCATTGGATCCTGCAATGGCAAAAAGCAAAATATAGCTAAAAAAGCAAATCACAGCCATGATACTGCTGCATACCAGCGGCAGCTTAGCCATCCGCAGCAGCCGGATTTTTACGCGGCAGTGCTGCATGGCCGCCCGCATATTGAGCAGCATCAACAGACCGCTAAAGGCAGCAGAATTAATGGGGAGCGAATAGATATTAAGATCGAAGACCCAGACGCAAATCACATTTAAAAGACTCGTCATCACTACACCAACAAAAGCATTTCGCATCGGAATCTGAGGCTTATTAAGCCCTTGTAAAATTCCGGTAGCGACATGATTCACGCAATAAAAAATAACCGCTAAGCCACCAATCCAAAAAAGCTCCCCTCCCATATAGGAAGAGCTAAAGAGAAGCCTTAAAATGGGCTTTCCTAAAATCCCCATTCCAAAAGCACAGGGAACCGCAATGATGAGTATGATCTTGACCACTGATCTGAGGCGTTCTTTTAGTTCGTGATATCGCCCTAATGCTAAACTGGCGGCCACACTTGGCACTGATGCTGCCCCCAAGGAATCTCCGATTGAAATTGGCAGATTGATCAGCACCATAAATTTCCCAGTATAGATTCCCCTCATGGCCACCACAACATCCTGTTCATAGCCTTTCGCCAGCATAAGCTTTCCAAATAAGCTGGCATCAATCATACTTTTAATTGAAAAAATAGTCGAAGCCAGCACAATCGGAATCATCAGCCGCAGCATCTGCTGATAGATCTGCCTTGCGCTCTCTTGGGAGCGTTTTATGGATGCTCTGCCAAGCCGGCTCCCCCTTTGAAAAAGCGAATAACACAGCATGAGCAATAAAAGCCCGCCAATTGCGCCAATCGTAGTCCCCATGATCCCGCCGGCTACCGACCAATTTACCCCGAAGGAAAACAGCAGAAAGGCCAGCACTACACTGAAAATAGCATGCAGAAGTCCCTCTGCAATTTCTGAAATAGCGGTAGGCTTCATATTATTCATCCCTTGAAAATATCCGCGAAGCACGCTCATGACTGAAACGACTAGAGTCGTAGGGCCTAAAAACCGAATTGAAAGTGCTGCATCCGGATTGTTATACAGCTTGACCGCAATCCATTCATTGCCAAACCACATAATCAGCATGCAGACAAACCCGATTCCGCCTACCAACCGCAGCGCACAGTGAAATACCTTTTTGGCATCCGCATATCGCTTCATCGCCAGCCGCTCTCCCATCATCTTGGACATCATAGCCGGAATGCTGAAAGAAGCAAATACCAAAAAAAAGCTGTATACCTGATAGGCATCGCCATAGGTCCCCAGCCCCTGATCCCCCCATAAGTTGGTGATTGGAATGCGGTAAAGCAGCCCCAGTACTCTTACGATCAGAGAAGAGGCAACCAAAATACTGCCCTGCTTAATTAGATTTTTCGTCGTATTTTTTTCCATAAGATTTTATCGGGTAATGCCAATTCCCTCCAGAATTTTCTTTTGTTTCTCCAGCATCTGTGCTTCCTCTGCCGGTTCCATATGATCATATCCAAAAAGATGCAGCATGCTGTGCACCGTTAAAAAGGCAAGCTCTCTTTCCAGGCTATGTCCATATTCTGCTGCCTGCTGCATGGCTCTTGCATAGCAAATCATAATATCACCCAGACAAACCTCGTCGGTATCCGGATTCACCTCTCCCTGCTGTACCCCCTCTGCCGGCGTCTTATCTCCATACTCAATCATCGGAAATGAAAGCACATCCGTAACCTGATCGATCTGTCTGAACTCATGATTCACCTGCCGGATGGTTTCCTCTGATACCACTGAAAGGCTGATTTCTACTGCCATTTCAATCTGTTCCTCGCGCAGCGCTGCCTCAATCGCCTGTTCCATCAAAGCATTGATCTTTTGTTTTTCTTCCTCCGGCAGCGGCACCTCCCATTGGATCCACACACTCATCGCTGTCTCCTCTGCACATATTTGGCTTCATTTTTATGAGATGCCTCATTTTTCTCATAGGCCTCAACAATCTTCTGAATCAGCGGATGACGCACCACATCCTGATTGGATAAACGACAGATTCCGATTTCTTCTACTTCCTTCAAAATATGTGTTGCCTGCTTGAGTCCTGATTTTTGTCCCTCCGGCAGGTCAATCTGCGTCAAATCTCCCGTGATGACTGCCTTAGACCCAAAACCCAGACGCGTCAGGAACATTTTCATCTGTGCCTGCGTTGTATTTTGCGCTTCATCTAAAACGATAAAGGAATTATCCAGCGTACGGCCGCGCATATAAGCCAGCGGCGCAACTTCAATAGCCCCTTTCTCCAGATTTTTCATAAAGCTATCCGCTCCCATGATCTCATACAGCGCGTCATAAAGCGGTCTCAAATATGGGTCAATTTTGCTCTGCAAATCTCCCGGCAAAAATCCCAGCCTCTCTCCTGCCTCTATCGCCGGCCTAGTTAAAATGATCCGGCTCACCTCTCCGCTTTTAAAGGCCTGAATGGCCATGGCCATAGCCAAATACGTCTTTCCGGTTCCTGCCGGACCAATTCCAAACGTAAGCATATGTCCCCGAATCGAATTTACATATCGTTTTTGACCAAAGGTTTTCGGACGAATCGGCTTGCCTGCTTTTGTAAAACAAACAATATCTGACAGGAGCTCTCCCACGTCCTGCTGCTTTTCTTCTTCTGATAGAGAAGCCAGATAATTTACATGCTGCACATCCAAGCTTTCGCCCTTCGCTGCAATCCGGATCAGATTTTTAATCACATCAGCCGCCTTTTTTACAGCTACCTCTGTCCCTGTAAGCTTTACATCATCCCCTCGATTGATTACAGTGATATCCAGCATCTTTTCCAATGTTTTTATATTCTCATCATAATTTCCAAACACATCGCCAATATACTCAGCCGGTATGGAAACAACCTGTTCACTCATACAAAGCCTCCTAATCTAACTAATAACCCAAGTTTATGTTACTTTCTTCCTTTGGCTTTGTCAAGCATTTTCTGTCTATCGCTGCACAGGTGTCCCAATCTGCTCCATCACAGTCAGCTCCAAAATCCCCTTCAGTCCTCCGGATGTTTCTTCAAAATACAAATCCTCCTGCAGGATTACACAGTTTCCATCCTCCAGCAGCTCTGCTTTTCTTTTTTCCAATCGTTCTCTTAATTTTATTTCCAATTCTTCTCTTGTATATTCAGCTGCTGCCAGCCCATACGGAGCATGCTCCACGCGGCTTATACTCAGTCCATTTCCAAGCGGCAGCCGCAGAATTGTGCTTTCCATTTTGACCTCCTGCTCCGCATGACGAAATGGATTTTTTATCTCCCATGCTGTTTCTCCAAAACGAAATAAAATTCCCTGATAGCCTTTCTCTTCCCAGATCTGCTGTTCATAAGCATATTGCATTTCCTCTTCTGCACGCCATTCTCGCTTACCAAAAACCACTCCTGCTGCATGTGCCTCCTGCAGCGTTTCGTTTCCATCATCATCCTTCAGCAAGACCTCGCCGCAGATCAGCACATCCCCTTCCTGCACGACATCCCCCTGCTTAACCTTAGGGGTGCCCCCTTCTGTGATAATGCTATAAATCACACATCTCTGATCCGCAATCAGATCACAGGGACTCGTCCGATCAATCATTTCCGGCGCCGCCACCGATTCTGCAGCCGCCACCTTCAGTACCGTCCCTTCTACACTGATAGAAAGCCAGCTAAGATCCTGATACGCCAGCAAAATGGCTTCCCTCACTGCAGCCCCGTCCATCTCACTTTTTCTCATTCCCTCATGAACGCCCTCCGCTTCCAATCTCCGCAGCATCTCCACCTGACTGATCTTTTGCAGTCCTTCTATTTCAATTGTCCAAATAAAGCGCGGCAGAATTCCGATTGCAATCACCAGCGGCAGAATCAATAGCAGCAGCCATTTTCTCCGGCGGTGCCGGAAAAAAAAGAAAGCGGCTCCCCTTCTTTTCTCGATCCGGATGCGGACACCTGCCTTCTTTGCGCAGGAAACTGCCTGACGATACTGCTTGGCAGGCAAATCCAAAAATAAGCTATCGCCTTGATATTTTGCATTTTGATATAATATATTTCTGGCAAGCAGAAGAGCCAGAAAACGGGAAAGCTGCGTTCCCTGTGCCTTGATGCGGACGCTGTTTTGTACAAACTCCTTTACCTTCACAAATTTTCCTCCCTTTTCATCTGCAGCGCCCTAATCTGTCCTTCAATAAATATCTCTCGCTTTGTCACGCCGCGAATCAATAGATGCTCACCGATGATCTCATAGATCATGCCCTTCATCTGCAGCCGTAATTTTGTTTCACTAAATTCTAAAATCGTTTGATAATTTTCTACTCGCATGAACCCATCTCCCTCTACATCCACCAGAGGCGCCTGGGTCCATATTTCCTTCGGAAGCATCGCCATCCACACCTTCCTTACATAAAATATCGAAATAGAGCCGGTGCCGCATAGGCTTCTACTATAGCGAGAAGCGGAATCATGCAAATTGTGACAACCGCCAGCTGCTTGGGCTTCATGCGTCCGGTTCGCGCTCGTGCGCGCATCATCCATTCCAGCCATGAAACCGTTACGATCCAGAGCAAATTATGTGGCCAATAGGCCATCAGCCCCAGCCAAAGCCCTCTGATTTGATAGGCGCTTAGCCAAGCAACCTGACCAAACCCATATAAAAAACCTCTTATCAGCAGCAATACCCTCACCCCGATATATCCATACGTAAAGTACTCTAAGGCCCAAACTAATAAAAGAAGCTGCGTATATGTTAAGCACCGTTTTAAAAAATAGGTAAACTGAGCTGGATTTTCACCCATCAGATATCCTACTCCTGTTTCCAGATGCTGACCTAGCGCGCTTTGCATCTCCTGACTGAGCGCAATGGCAAACAAAAGGCCAATGCCGGCTCCGATCACCCACCATAATAAACAATTTAAAAGACCCTTGCGAAACCGGCCCCATTCTTCTAAATGATTTTTAAAATTCATTCGGCGCATTAAAAAAACCTCCTCTTATGATACTTCATCATATGAGAAGGTTTGAAAGTTTAGTCCATCTTGAAGCGAGCTTTTGCTGCAAAAATTCCCGCAATTGTCATTCCATTTGTAATGGCTCCGCTGCGAATCATTTCTATGGCTTCTTCTACAGAATACCGATGAATCGTTAAAAATTCGTCTTCGTCCAGCTGCTGCTGCGTATGAGTAAGCTGCTGGGCCAAAAAGAAGGTTACTTTTTCTGTACAATATCCCGGACTGGCATAATACTCAAAGAGCTTTGTCAAACGCCCTGCGCTAAACCCTGTTTCTTCCTCCAGCTCTCTTTTGGCACAGGCCTCATCGGTCTCTCCCTCATCTTTTAGACCGGCTGGAAGCTCCAGCATTTCCTTGCCGGCGCCATACCGATACTGCTTTACAAAAATAAGCCGCTCTGCTTCATCCAGAGCAACGATGACCGCTGCCTCATGGTGTTTTTCTACCAGCTCCCGGTCCGCCTGCAATCCGTTTTCAAATTCAATGCGGTCCTGCCGTACGTCCAAAATCTTTCCCTGAAATGCCGTATGGCTTTTAATCCGTTTAAACTGCATGCCTTTGCTCTCCTTCTACTCCTTCCGCACACGCTCGATAGTAGCGGCAACTGCCTGCTGCACGGTGCCTCTAAAGGCTCCCTTTTCCAGCGCCATGACTCCTTGAATCGTAGTGCCACCAGGCGAGCATACCGCATCCTTCAGCGCCCCCGGATGCTCTCCCGTCTCTAGCACCATCTTAGCGGCTCCCAGCACGGTCTGTGCTGCCAGCTCATAGGCCTGAGGACGAAAAAGCCCTTCTGCCACTCCTGCATCTGCTAAAGCCTCAATAAACATGTATACAAATGCTGGACCGCATCCGGCTACGCCCATGGCTGCATCCATCAAATTCTCTCTGATCTCCATCACTCTGCCAGTATGCTGCAGCAGCGCCACCACCTGCGCTGCGCTTTTCATGGCCTGCGAGAAGCAGACTGTATTCATAGCCTCTCCTACAAAAGCTGGTGTATTCGGCATGATCCGGGCAATCTGTGCCTGTTCTCCCAATACGCCTTCCCAAAAGACAGTGGATTTGCCGGCCACGATACTGGCCAGCACCTTTTGTTTTGTCCAATTCTCTTTTAATTCCGGGAGTATCTCTTCTAAAAACTGAGGCTTCACCGCCACCCAGATCATGTCAGCTTCTTTTACCAAAGCCGAAATAGAAGACTTAGCTTCAGCTCCGAACTTCCGGTATGCCTTTTCACACGCCTGAGGTACAATATCGTAGCATATTAGCTGAATCGGCTGCTCCATACACTTTTTCCCAGCCATACTGCGCATAAGCGCCGTTCCCATATTGCCGGCTCCGATAAATCCTATCGTTATATGCTGCATCATACGCTTAACTGAGCCTGCATGCCAAGCTCTGCCCGGTGCGCTGATAAAATAGGATCAATGCATTCTTTTAAGAAATCCTCTACCTGCTGCGGCGCACGGCCTACAAAATTCTCTGGTTTCACTGCGCTCATCAGCTCTTCCTCTGACATCTTAAAATAGTCATCCGCAATGATTCTCTCCAGTAAATCATTTGCTTTCCCTTCTTGCTTTACCTGAGCTGCGGCCGCCATAGAATGCACACGTACCCGCTCATGCAGCTCTTGCCTGTCGCCGCCGCGCTTTACTTCTTCCATCAAAATCATTTCCGTTGCCATAAAGGGAAGCTCACTCATAACACGGGCGCGGATGGTTTTAGGATATACCACCATATTTCCAGTTACGTTAATCATAATCTGCAGGATGCCGTCCATAGCCAAAAAGCTCTCGGATACAGCCACGCGCTTATTGGCGCTGTCATCCAGCGTCCTTTCAAACCACTGCGTAGAAGCCGTCATAGCAGGATTCAAAGCATTGCACATTACCAGTCTGGAGAGCGCACAGATACGCTCACTGCGCATCGGATTACGCTTATAGGCCATTGCCGAGGAACCAATCTGATTTTTTTCAAACGGCTCTTCCATCTCCTTCAGGTTCTGCAGAAGGCGCAGATCTCCTGCAAATTTATAACAGGATTGTGCAATCAGGCTCAGTACATTTAAGCAGATCGTATCAAATTTTCGCGGATAGGTCTGTCCTGTTACCGGATAAGTGTCTGTATAGCCCAGCTTTTGAGCTACCATATGATCCAGTTGCTTTACCTTATCCCCATCATTTTCAAACAGCTCCATAAAGCTAGCCTGCGTTCCTGTTGTTCCTTTAGCGCCGCGCAGCCGTTTTACCTTCAGAATATTTTCCAGCTGCTCATAATCCATCCAAAGCTCCTGCAGCCATAAGCAGGCTCTTTTCCCTACGGTCGTTAATTGAGCCGGCTGATAATGCGTAAATCCAAGCGTAGGCATATCCTTGTATTCTCTGGCAAACTTAGCCAGATTGTCCATCACATTGATCAGTTTTTTCTTTAACAGCTCCAGCGCTTCATACAAGATAATCAGATCTGTATTATCTCCCACATAGCAGCTCGTTGCTCCTAAATGAATAATAGGCTTAGCCTTTGCTGCCTGCTCTCCGTATGCATACACATGTGCCATAACATCATGGCGCACCAGCTTTTCACGTGCCTCTGCCACTTCGTAATTGATATCTTCGGCATGAGCTTTTAAATCCTCAATCTGCTCATCCGTAATAGCCAGTCCCAGCTCCTTCTCTGCTTCTGCTAAAGCAATCCATAGCTTACGCCATGTTTTGAATTTTTTATCCGGCGAGAACAGATACTGCATCTCTGGACTCGCATAGCGAGAATTAAAAGGGGTTTCATAACGATCATGCTGCATGTTTGCTTCCTCCCATCTGTATGTTCCATATATTCTTAAAATAAAACGGACTTTCCACTGCTCTTACAAGTCTGCGAAAAGTCCGAGTTGACATATGATTCACTTTGATTCTACGATCAATCGAATGGCCGTCCGCTTATCTCCATTGATGGCAATCTCAGTGAACGCCGGTGTACAGACCAGATCCATTCCAGCCGGAGCTACATAACCGCGCGCAATAATCACAGCTTTTATTCCCTGATTAAGCGCTCCCGCTCCTACTACCTGAACTTCAGCCTGTCCTTTTTCACGAATCACGTTGGCAATAGCCCCCGCTACGGCATTCACGCTGGAATGAGCAGACACTTTGATGATATCTATCTCCATATCGGTATCTCCCTTCGATTGCTCCTTATTTAGCATAGTCTACGACTCTGGTCTCCCGAATGACATTCACCTTAATTTGTCCCGGATATTCCATCTCCTGTTCGATCCGCTTGGCAACTTCTCTTGCCAAAATACGCATCTCATCATCATTGACTTGTTCCGGTACTACAACCAGACGCAGCTCACGTCCAGCCTGAATTGCATAGCTCTTGCTTACGCCCGAGAAATCATTCGCAATCCCTTCTAGTTTTTCCAGCCGACTAATGTAATTTTCAAGTGTTTCACGTCTTGCACCAGGCCGTGCTGCCGAAATAGAATCCGCAGCTTGTACAATCACAGCTACAAGGCTTTCCGGCTCAACATCGCCATGATGTGCCTCCAGTGCATTGATCACTGTCTTGGACTCATGATACTTTTTCAAAAGCTGCGCTCCCAAGGATACATGAGAACCTTCCATTTCGTGGTCCACTGCTTTTCCAATGTCATGCAGCAAGCCGGCACGTTTGGCAACCCGTACATCCAATCCAAGCTCACCGGCAATCAAACCGGAAAGGTGCGCCACTTCAACAGAATGCTTCAGTACATTTTGTCCATAACTGGTACGATATTTTAATTTACCAAGCAAGCGTACAAGCTCCGGATGAAGGCCATGTACATTCGTTTCAAATGTAGCAGCCTCGCCCTCCTCGCGAATCTTATTTTCTACTTCCTTGGTTGCCTTATTTACCATTTCCTCAATACGAGCCGGATGAATTCGTCCATCCACAATCAATTTTTCCAGCGTAATCCTGGCAATTTCCCTGCGAATTGGATCAAATCCGGATAGAATCACTGCCTCCGGCGTATCATCAATAATTAAATCAATGCCGGTAAGCGTCTCCAATGCACGTATGTTACGGCCTTCACGACCAATAATGCGTCCCTTCATCTCATCACTGGGAAGCGGAACGACGGATACGGTAGATTCTGCCACATGATCAGCGGCACAGCGCTGAATGGCGTCAGTAATAATCTCCTTCGCCTTTTTGGTGGCTTCTTCTTTTGTTCTTACCTCATTCTCTTTTAAAATGCTGGCCATTTCATGCTTTACATCCTCCTCTACCGATTGCAGTAAAGCTGCCTTAGCCTGATCAGAAGTCATGCCGGAAACTTTTTCCAGTTCTGCCAGCTGCTCTTCATGAATCTTAGATATTTCCTTGTTTTTCTTCTCTAAATCTTCTGACCGCTTGTTCATCTGCGTCTCTCTCTTTTCAAGCGCTTCTCCCTTACGATCCAAAGATTCTTCTTTTTGAATCAAACGTTTTTCTTGACGCTGCACTTCTAAACGCCGTTCCTTGACCTCATGGTCCAGTTCATTTTTGGTTTTTAAAGCCTCTTCTTTTGCTTCCAGAAGAATTTCCCGCTTTTTCCCATCTGCGGATTTCAGTGCATCATCAATGATCTCTCTTGCTTTTGTCTCTGCAGCGCCAATCTGAGCCTCCCCTACCTTTTTACGATATTGGATGCCAATAAAAAATGAAGCGACTACAAGACCAACTGCCAGCAAGATCAAAATGATAAGAATAAATACTGGTATCTCCAAGACAATAACACCTCCTTATTTAGTTTTCATAGTACAATATTCATATTTCTTGTGAATAAATTTCAACGTAATTATTTTATTACGTTTTATATAAAATGTCAAGAGCTCTCAGCCGTCTTGCCTCTGCTCTTCTCTGCACTGCGGGCAAATTCCTTCAAAAATAATACTATGGGACATGATTTGAAAACCGGAAATTTGCGAGGCTTTTCTTTCCAAAGCATTCATCCTTTCCAGTGGAATATCAAATACTTCTCCGCATTTCACACAGTGCGCATGATAATGCGGCTTTTTATTATAATCAAATCGATCGGCTGTGGCTGGCATCTGCACTTTATAAACCTCCCCTTGCTGCGAAAGCTGATTTAAAATACGATACACCGTAGAACGACTAATGCTGGGATATTGATTTTTAACCCTTTCATATACCCGATCTGCCGTTGGATGATCCTGCATTCCCCGGAGCATCTCAAATACAACTGATTTTTGGAATGTGTTCCTCGTCTCTTTCACAATGAACTCCTTTTATTAGGATTTTTTATCTAATAGGATATTATCCTAAGAATGGGAGTTTGTCAAGCTATGCTCTTTCAGCGTACCGCTTCAATCCCTAATCCCTGAAATACCTTTCCGATAATCCCTTCATTTTTAGCCAAAAGCTGTCTAGCCAAATCCTCATCCACTCCTGCCTTCAGCATCACGATGGCTACCTTAACATCCTGACATGTTTTCAGCGTTTCAGCTGCTTCCTTCTGTGATACTTCGGCAATCATCGCTACGATCCGTTCTCCGCGGTCTACCAATTTCTCATTAGATATTTTAAGATCAACCATTAAATTGGAATAAACCTTTCCCAGCCGAATCATCGCTGCTGTTGAAAGCATATTCAGTATCATTTTCTGAGCTGAGCCTGCCTTCATTCTGGTAGAGCCGGTGACTACCTCAGGTCCTACCACGGCTGCAATCGTAACATCCGCTACTTCGCTCACCTTAGCCCCCTTATTATTGGTAACAACAATCGCCTGCGTCCCCAGCTCATGCGCATATTCCATCGCTCCTATCACATATGGCGTACGGCCGCTAGCAGCGATTCCACATAAAATATCCTGCTGACAAAAGCCAATCTCATCCAGTTCCTTACGGGCTAGTTCTTTAGAATCCTCTGCTCCTTCCTGGGCATAGAACATAGCTTTTTCACCGCCTGCCAAAATCCCCTGTACACATTCCGCACTATATGTTGGACGGCATTCTACCGCATCTAATACACCTAAGCGTCCTGAGGTTCCTGCTCCTGCATAAATCAGACGCCCTCCCTCTCGCAGCTTCTCTACAATCATATCCACGGCTTTTGCAATTTGCGGCAGCTCTTCTTTGATCGCCTCTGCTACTTTATGGTCTTCTTCATTGATTACCCTTACAATCTCTTCTGTACTCATCAAATCAATGTTGACTGTATTGGGATTTCTTGTCTCTGTTGTTCCAATCTGCATATTCTTACATTCCTTTCGTATCTGTTTCATTATTGATTGCCTGCAGGCAGCTTAAAACAGCCCCAACGGCCGCTTCCTGCTTAGGATATATACAAGCTACCTCAGGATACTGGCATTTAATTTTCTTCTGCAGCCGCTTAGCTAAGCTTTCATTTTTGAGAAGTACACTACCGCAAAATGCGAGCTCTGCCGTTTTCAGCCCTAGCTGCCGCAGTACGGCAAAAACCATTTCTGCCAGCTGCTCTGCCGCTTTATCTAAAATACGTTCTGCCACTGCCTCATGCGCGTCTATGCCTTTCATCACACAGGGCGCCAGCGCTGCAATTTCCTTTTTACTGGTTTGCGGACTGTATACATATCGAATCAGCTCTGCAGTGCTTGTCAGATTCAGCTGATGCAGCACTGCTTCCTTCATACAGGTTGGCGCCTGCCGGCCATCCTCTGCCCTCACAATTGCTCCCAGCACATCCCGGCCTATCGCATACCCGCTTCCTTCATCATCGATCAAATGGCCGAATCCGCCGGCTCGTGCCTGCTTGCCAGCACCATCCATGCCATAGCACACCGACCCTGTACCGGCAATTAAAATAAGACCTTTACCACAGCCATGCGCGCCATACAGAGCAATTTCATGATCTCCTAAAATAAGGGGCTCTCTCGTGATGCCAGCCGCCAGTACGCAGTCCTTTAGCGTTTGCCGCGCAAGCGGGTTGCTGATTCCGGCGGCGCCTAGACAAATTCCTTTTAAAAGCGCCCAATCAGCTCCTTTTTGCCGAAGCTCTTCAAATATGAAAGCAAGGTTCTGACGCACGCCGTCTACGCCTTGGCTGTTGATATTCATACTGCCGCCCAAAAAGCTGTCAAAAATATGCCCGTTTAGATCAGCAGCGCAGACCTTTGTTTTGGTGCCTCCACCGTCCATTCCGATTACATACGGCTCTTGATATGATTTAATCATAGATGCGCATCTCTCTTACTTCATTTTCAAAATCTGCAGCCTGCTCTTCCCAATCTGTAAGCAGCTCTGCCAGTGAAAGCTTATCATTTAGATATTCATTGGCCGATCCGTCTCCCGAAAGCTGAGCCAGTCGCCCGACATCTGCATATGAGCGAAATTCAAATTGCTCAGGATATAATTCTTTAATGGTTTTCATCGTTACTAAAGCAGCGGGCATAAAATCCAAATTTTCATTTAGCGGAATGAATTCAACTCCAAAACAGGTTTCCCCCGCATGCTTTGACCAAAATGGGGTAAACGCCCGCTTGCGGAAGGTTAAATTCGGATCCTGAATCCGCTGCTTTAATTCTTCGACCAGCTTGTCCATATCAATAAAGGGCGCGCCATATATCTGAAATGGCTCGGCAGTGCCTCTTCCTTCACTGATATTGGTCCCCTCAAAGAAACAGCCTCCATAATAGCAAAGTGCTGACTGGAAAGTATGGATAGAGGGAGAGGGCAGATTCCAAAGCTGCCCTGTCTGCGGCCAGCGCATTTCTTTTTGATAGCCCTTCATCGGGATCACATCATACTGTGTCTCGAGGCCCAGATGGTGCTTAAAATAATATCCCAGCTCCCCCGGTGTCAGTCCGTATCGGGTTGCTAGCTCATGATCCCCTACAAAGGTGTGAAGATCAGCTGCCATCCGATTGCCGCCTACTATGCTCCCCAGCGGATTGGGGCGGTCTAAAACAACCAATCCCACATGATTTTCAGCTGCGGCCTCCATACAATTTGCCAGTGTATAGATATACGTATAGTATCGAAGCCCTACATCCTGTATATCATAAATCAAAAGATCCAATCCTTTTAGATCCTCTGCACTCGGCTTCTTTTTCTGACCGTATAAGGAGATCATTGGAATATGATATTTAGGGTGCACATTATTATCTACTGCCGCACCGTCCATGGCTCCATATAGCCCATGCTCTGGCGTAAACAGACGATCAACGTAATATCCTGCCTCTGCAAAAACATCCAAATCCTCTTCCAGCCTGCTGTCCACTCCTGAATAATTGGTAATCAGCCCCAGTTTCTTGCCCTTTAGCAAAGAAGCGTATTCGCCAATTCTATCGATTCCCAGCGTAACCATATCGTTTCCTTTCTACTCTTATGCACACAGATCAATGATCACCTGTGCAAAGATTTTAGCACTTATGATCAGTTCTTCAATGACTGCAAATTCATCTGCACCATGCATTTTATTATCTGTTCCCGGCATAGAGCAGCCAAAAGCCACACCATTTTTCAAATGATGCACATAGGTTCCTCCGCCGATTGCAATACATTCTCCCTTTTGCCCAGTATACTTCTCATATACCTTCAGAAGCTCCTTCACAAATGCCGAATCCCCTGGGACATGATGCGGCGCCGACATATCGTCATGATCCATTATAATCCCTTCGGCAGCCAGATTTTTTTCTGCCACATCCCGCATATTTTCGTTATTAGCACATAGCGGCGCTCTGCAGTCGAACTGCCCGACAAAACCCGTCAGACCAAAATCCAGCATACTGAAGCACAGCGTCAAGGCTCCGGATACCTCATCGCGCATAGCAACCCCCAGCGCCTTTCCCTGACTGTCTCCATGCGGATACAGCTTTTTAAGGCTTTCAAGCTTACGCACCGCTTCCGATTCTGCCAGCGGCAGTGCCAATAGATATTCGATCAAACCGGTCAGCGCATTATTGCCTTCCTCCGGACTTGCCGCATGCGCTCCTTTTCCAACCGCTGTAATACGCACTAAGCCTCCGTCCTGTTCAAGCTCATAGTGCATCTTCGTTTTTTCCCCTATTTCCTGCGCTATCTCCTCCATCGCTTTCAGCGAAAGTCCCTCTACGGCTGCACGCGCCTTTCCCGGCAGCACATTAACCTTCAGGCTTCCATGAATCTCGGTAACGCGCGGAAGCGCAGATTCTTCCGGCCAGCTCGCTCTAAACTGAGGATGAATACTGCCTTTTTCAATATTGATCACCGGATATTCTGCATCTGGTGAAAAAGTCATCGGTGCCTCCTCTTCCACTGCATAATAATGCGGAATATCACCGCTGCCACACTCTTCATCCGTTCCCACGATCAAACGGGCATTCTTTTTAAGCTCTATTCCTAGATCCCGCACGCACTGCATAGCATACATTGCCACTACGGCCGGTCCCTTATCATCCGCCGTTCCTCTGCCATAAATTTTTCCATCCTTAATGATCGCTTCAAAAGGATCCGTTACCGTCCATCCTTCTCCTGCCGGTACCACGTCCAGATGCGCCAGAATATCCAGCTGCTTCTCTTTGTCATTCAGATCAATCGCCCCTACATAATTATCATAATTCTTCGGCGAAAATCCATGCTCCTTGGCCATCTCCAAAAATTCTTGCAGGGCCTCATAAGGGCCCTTGCCAAATGGCATTCCCTCTTCGGCCGGCATTTTTTCGCTATTGATAGCCACCATACGTGCAATGTCCCGCATCATTTCAAACCAGTGCTTGTCAAAATACTTGTCAATCTGTTCCCGATAGTTCATGAATGAAACCTCCTAAAATAGAATATGATATAGAATAAATAAAACCTCTACAGCAGATTTTTCGCTGCACATACGCCCGTCTGCAGCCCCAGCTCCATCATCTGCCGAAATCCGGTCTGTCTTTCCTCACTGCCCAGCGCCTCACCTGTCAGCAAATGATCCGACACTGTACAGATTGCCAATGCACGCCGGCCCGCTTTTGCAGCGTTCATATATAGGGCCGCTGTTTCCATCTCCACAGCAAGCACTCCCATATCGCTCCAGCGCCGACTAACCTCTGGCCTTTCTTCATAAAACACATCCGATGTCAGCAAATTTCCCACGTGAAACCTCAGCTTCTGTTCTTCCGCAGCCTTTGCTGCCATTTTTAAAAGCTCATAATCCGCCAAAGGCGCAAAGCTGCCTGGCAGCTCATACTGACGCCCATAATTGGAGTCCGTTGAAGCGCCCATTCCTAAAATGATATCTTTCACCCTGACCTTTTCGGACAAACCGCCCGCTGATCCAATGCGAATAATCACCTGCACATCATATAGATTATATAGTTCATAAGAATAGATCCCCATAGAAGGTATTCCCATCCCATGCCCCATAACAGAAACAGGAATCCCGTGGTATATGCCCGTATACCCCAGCATTCCTCGCACACGGTTAAAGCAAACCGCCTTTTCCAAATATTCTTTTGCAATAAACTCAGCTCGCAGTGGATCACCAGGCATAAGTACAACCGGCGCTATCTCTCCCTGCCGTGCTTCATTATGAGGTGTTGCCATCACAATTCCTCCCCATTCATATGCGTTTCTTTCTCAACCACGCTTTAAATTATGCTTATTATACTGCATCTTCCAAAATATCACAAGAGAGGCTTGCTAGTATTCTTTAAAAATGATAAGATAGAATGCAAATCCAAGGAGGCTTATATGTTTAAGCAATTAATATTCAAATTGATTCCCCGTTTTCGTTTTGATGATATCACCGCCTATGCGGCGCAGATTTCATTCTATCTTTTGCTATCTCTATTCCCTTTTTTTATTTTGCTAGTAAGTGTATTAACCCATACTAATCTCATCGATATCAATCAACTGATGGAAATGATGCGTTCTTCTAATATTTTTCCGGAAATTGCACTGCGTCTAATTGAGGATACCTTTTCCGGCGTTACGCTCCCCAGTGCTTCCATCTCTTTCTATATCATCGTTGTTTTATGGTCAGCTTCCCGTGGGATCCGCGCTGTTATGAATGGTATCCATATGGCCTTTCGTACCAGAGAGGCCCATAATTTGATTGTTCGTTTTCTTCTTTCTTTTTTTTATACGCTTTGTTTCGTTTTAATGGTTGTACTTTTTATTGCTCTAGTCGTATTTGGTGATGCACTTTTTTCTTGGCTCAGTTCCACATTCCATCTTTTCTTTTTAATCTCCACTCTGATGCATTTTATTCGATATTTGATTCCGCTTGTTTTTATGCTTCTTTTATATACACTGCTATATAAGGTAATTCCCGGCAAAGAGCTGCGTATTCGTGATGTACTGCCTGGTTCCCTTTTTGCTGCGCTAAGCAGCTTTTTAATCAGTCAGGGATTCTCCATTTATACTAGTCACTTTGCTAATTATTCGCTCATGTACGGCAGTATTTCCGGTATTATTGTCATCTGCACATGGATGTATCTCTTTAGTTTGATGATGGTGCTCGGTGCCGAGATCAATGCCTGTTTGTATGAAATTACGCACAACACCTCCTTATTAAAAATCCGTTAATTTTGTTTCCGGATAATAATGCAGCAAAATCTGTTCATACGTATATCCAGCATCAATCATACCTTTTACCCCATTTTGACTCATGCCAACACCATGCCCATAGCCTCCTCCGCAAATTTTTACAGACACCAGATTTTCCTCGGTGTCTTTTACTTTTTCTAAAGAAATAAAGGCACTGGGTAAAAGCTCTCTCACCCCTGCGCTCTCTCCGTTAGACAGCCACACCTGCGTATTGCCAAAAAACTGCCGAATCAGCTGCGGCCCTTCTAGTACCACACTTTTTTCTGATCCGATCAGCAATAAAGAGCATGCCATCCCTGTATTGGCTCTTTCATATATAAAAATATCCTCTAGCTCCCCAATTCCTCCACTGATGGAAGTCTCAATTAACTGCTCTCCCTGCACCTCTTTCACCATTTTTTCTGTTGAAAAGAACTGATCCGTTTGTTCCTGAAGCCACTGCCTTTCTACGGATGTATTCCATCTGAACCATGCGCTATGACTATCAAATGCCTTTACCTCCAAATCTGTAATAAACGTATGAAAATTCTTTTCATCAGAAAGGTCGCCATATTCTCCTTCTGTATACTGCGCCATTCCCCGCTGATATGGTCGTTCCTCTGCGCCCCCCCATACCTGAGTCCCATTGGCTGTATATCCACACGAGGTAGAAAAATAATTCGTAGAAATCAATTGCCCCTCATAGGTCAATACCTTTCCCCAGGTAGCCTCTACTCCCTCTGAAGATGCCCCATATTCTACTGCACCTCCATATACCTGACATTGTGTACTGTCATCAACCTGTGCTCCAAGCTCTATATATTTTTCAGAGGCCATCCACTGACTGTAGGCATAGCTTCTTGCACAAACAGCCTGTACCTTTGCGGCCTCCACTCCATAGCTGCCTGGCATTTCAGAAGGTACAACTCCCATTAAATAAGTTTCTACTGCTACTTCATTGATAACGATATATCCGCTTTCTTCACGTGTCACCTCCAATTGCCCATGATATGGAACCGTTCCTTTCTCTGTTGTCAGAACCAGATTTGCCTTTTCTTGAGCTGGATAAAAAACGGCCCTTCTTTCAATATTTTCTACTTGAATCTGTGAATCAGGCGTGTAAGCTCTGATCTCTCCATCCCATATGCCCCAAAAAGCTTCTTCACAGCTAATCATGACGCTCTCATGCACATAATCGCTGCCCGCTGCTGATAATACAATGCGCATTCTCGCCGGCGTTGTTAGTTCCTCTGCCGTCTCAATTTTCACTGCTTTCCCCTCTTGATTTAATTCATATCGGATTTGTTGTCCTAAAAACCCTCCTTTTCCTCCTGCTCTTTCTTTTCCACCTGCCATCCATTTGACCTCTTCAGCCAATGGGATCCACCCCTCGCTTGTTTCAATCCTGCCTTCTTCAATCCGATATAACCATGTTCCTTCTAACTTTCCGGCCGACTGCCATCTTTCTCTCTCTCCTTGTAGCAGGCTCATCTCCGACTGTTCCTGCACGGAATCATGCCCTAAAGGTAAAGAAAGATAAATTATCCCTGCCCCAATCATACATATTGCTAAGATTAAATATGTTTTTACCCATGTCTTCACCCTGTTTTCCTCCTTCAATGCAATCGATCATCTACTTTTCTACTATATGACATCTTGTCCGTCAAAAGAACTGCTCTTCTCTATATTCCTTTAATATAATACTATTTAGCTTGCAGCCTTGCCTGTTTTATGATATACTTTTTTACGCTTACTGTTATAGTAGGCATTCGATAGCAGAGTAGAAAATCAGGCGTTAAGTGTTTGGCAGACGGGGAGTTGCTGCTGAAACGAAGAAATATATTTTATTTCGCGGTCTGACTTTCGCATCCCGCTGTTACACTATCGAAGAGGCTTCCTCATCGATTTGTGCAACAAATCTTATCATAAGGAGGTCTTTGCTATGAATCTACTTTTATCTAAATTCTCAAACTCGTTTCGTGAATTTCGAAACGTCCGTTCCCTCACTGGCTTAGCTATGCTAATGGCGATTGCACTGGTCCTTAATTTAATCGGCTCTTTTCAGATTACAGAATCTCTGCGTCTTGGGTTTGGCTTCCTAGCCACAGCCGTTATGGGCATGCTGTATGGTCCCTTTTGTGCAGGCTTAGCCGCCGGCCTAGTTGATATTCTCCAAATTTTTTTAAAGCCTACCGGTGAATTTTTTCCGGGTTTTACACTCACCGCAATTTTAGGAGGTATCTTGTATGGGCTTTTCTTATACAAAAATCAATACTCCTTGCCTCGTCTTATTGCCGTGAAATCCATCATCAATGTTTTTCTCCATTTATTTCTTAACAGCTATTGGTTAACCTTTCTTTATGGTTATGCCTTTTGGACTAAGATTCCCGGACGCTTGATAAAAAATCTTGGTCTTTTACCTCTTGAAATTTTATTATTAGCATTGCTTTTACCTAAAATTTCAAAGATGATATATCCCGTCATACAAAAACCGCAATGAAGAAAATCTTCATTGCGGTTTTTATTTTATATCTTTTCTCAATTCTTCCAGTAGCTCTCTTACATTTTTTAAAAACTTAATTGAGTCATCGCATTCATATGCCAGAAATAAGATAAAAGACACTGTACCACACATATTTTCTCCCTTCTCAATATTGCAATATGTTCTTCTCTCAATCGCTAACTTCTCAGCCATCGCTTCTTGTGTCAGGGATCTTTCCTTTCTTGTCATTTTAATCTCTTCACTTAAGTACTGCTTGAGCAAGCTTACATATAAATCTCTTATTTCTTTCATTACAAACACCTCTCATTCTGAATAAAATTTAATTAAATTTTACTCAAAACAAGAGGTGTGCACCATGAAATTTTCTTCATATTTCGAATAAATATTACTGAATCTGTCGACATTCCAAATAATATCGTTTTTCCTGCGCCTTGCCCATGGAAAATGTTTTCCTTGGCAATACTCCATCTTTCTCTATTCCTTTAAATAGCTGCTTTTTCTCCATTGCCGGCAATATAAATCCAATTGCATTTCTTTGATCAGCAAGTAACTTCAGCTCATAATCTCCATGAATATATTCCAATCTTCCTTTGTGATGGTTCAAATATTCATCCAGAAATTTTTGTAAAATTCCCACCGCAAGCTCTCCCATAGATGGATCCAAGTAAAGCGTCCCTTTTTTTCCTTGGACATGCCATTCAATCGGATATCCCTCCTTAGCACTGCATTGTATTGTAAGCATTTCTAAAAGCTGCATCGCCTCCGTATCAAATACAATTCGATGAATCGGTTCAAACACCTGTGTCTCGTCATGAATATTTTCTAGCTCCACCATGGCATATCTTGCCGGATGCGCAGATAAATCCTCTTTTGGATGCTCTTTCTTCAATCTTTCATAGCAGGCCTTTGCTGTTGCCAGAGAATGGTTGCCATCCCCCACGGCAAAAACTACAGAGCTTTTTCTTTCTTCTTGATAGCGCCTTAATGCCTCTTCAAATTCTTTCAAAACACTACCTTCTACAAGCCAGCCGGCAAGCTCTCCGCCCTCTTCCATTAAGGAAAAATGATAAAGCTGCTTTAACAGTTCTTTTTGCGCTGCAATAGGCTCTATCAACGTTTTTTTCTTATCATCACACAGTAAAAGAACATGCGGAAGCTCCAGTTCTGCATTCCATCTCACTTTCATTCTCGGCGGAATACGCTCTACCACAGTTTTCTCTGTACAACGAATAGGCGCTAGCGCCCCTTCCATGTATTCATATTGTTCCAGATCAATCTTCCCGATAATTCCTTTTCGAATTTCCCCATTCATCAGTGTTCTTTCCACATAGATAAGGCAATTCTCATACTTAGCAAACAGCCCTTCCTGCAAATATTCTTTCATTTTCGCATGAATACCTGCAATTTTTTCCTCTTCTCCGGCCTGACCAAGCTCTGCTTCAGGCAAAATCATATGCAGCGTTGACGGTGCATCCGCTACTTTTTCTCTGACTCTTCTCCAATATTCTGGCTGCGCTGAAAACTGATCACAAGCAATCACTGACCATCTCTCTAGATCGTGCACTTGAGGCAACAAAATTGTTGCTGGTAAAAATAGATCCATCCTTAAACTCCCATTTTTTTACCGCAGGTAAAAGTTTTTAAAACTTTGATAATCATAAATCCCATATTGAGAATACTGAAACTTTTGGGGATTTTGAGTTAATTGATAATACCATTGCAGAACCTTTGTCATATGAGGAACAAATATATCTACAAAACATGCAATCTGATGTAAAATTTCCAGTCCATATGGAAAATCTGCTGTAAAATAACGCGACGAAAAATCCGGTATGAGCTGATGTTCTTTTCCTACTGTTGGCGTAGGCAACCCCTTTAAACTATCAATACTTCTTAATTTTTTTGTTAATGCTTGTACCGTAGTGCTCTCATAATGCACCTTTAATGATTTAACATAAGAAAGATCAAACTCTTTCATATTCTTACAAAGCTGCTGCACCTCTTCATCGCATTTTAAAAGTAGCTCTGAAGATGCATCATCCCATTCTTCATAAAACAATGGGATATAATCATATTGTTTTCCCTGTTCATATTCCTTAAACAAGGTATACAGTCTTGTTGTATGCAAAATCGGATTGGAAGGGGTCAAGGTAACATTTAAATAATTCGGTAACGGATTAGTAGGCATATCCAAAAGCTTTGTCATTATATGACAACATATCTTTGTTTTTTCCTGTGGAATTGCTGCAAGAAATAATTCAGGCCGATATCCCGTCGCACATACTTTTTTCCCGTAAGTTACCAATCTTGCAACTGAAGGGACTCTTTGTAATCCAAATACAATACATCCCTTATTTAAACATCCAATGAAACAACACTCTCCTCCGCCTGTTCCCGGAATTAAGCCAATCATTGCATCAGACTTACTATATCTTTCGATCTTCTTGGAAATTTCTTCCATACAGTATGCTGGAAGCGTAATCAAAATCATATCTGCCTCAGAAAATGCAATTTTCTCATCATTAGTTGCTAATTGAATTTTCCCCTCGCAGGTAATATTTCCGCTTTCATCTACAATACATAAATACTGTTCAAACTGACCGGGTTTCGAAGTGAATATAGTTACATCATGCTGTTTAGCCGCACAATGAACCGCTAATTGCGTTCCAATATTCCCTCCCCCCACAATTGTAATCTTCATCTTGAATACTCCCATATAAATTAATGCAATATCTGCTTCAAAGCTCTATATAACTGATCATTTTCCTCTGTGTTCCGAATAGCAATACGAATAAATTGCTTTCCTTGTTTGATTTTTGCAGACAAATCTTTAATAAACAGATTATGCTCTATTAGCAGCTTTTTAGTTAATGCTTTCGCTGTCATCCCATTCACTAATTCAATCATAATATAATTAGCTTGAGAGGGAATCAAACGTAGCGCATTTATTTCACTCAGCTTTTTTTCAAACCGAACTCTCTCTTGACGAATCTTTTTAAGGCCTTCTTCATAATCCTTTTTGTATTTTTCCTCAATTTGCATGTAAAATTCTGCAAAGGAATTAATATTCCAAATTGCAACGTCCTTTTTCATTTTCAGAACCATATCTACATCGCCTGAAACTAAAACGCCAAGACGCAGTCCCGGAACACCATATGATTTTGATATGCTTTTCATTACATATAGATATGGATTAGCCTCAATAAATTTCTGACATATCAACGTGCTATCTTCTTCATCTGCAAAATCAACAAAAGATTCATCTACAATCAACCGAATTTTTCTATTTTCTGCCCAGCTAACAAGCCGCTTCAAATCTGCTTTCGGGATATAATTCCCTGAAGGATTATCTGGATTAATCAAGATTAAAGTCTCAATAGGTTTATCATCAAAGAAATCTATTAGATCCTGCGCGGTATAAGAATAATTCATATTTTGAGGCTCATACGTAATTAATTTTCCCTCGCAATAACGATTAGGATATTCTTCAAAGGTAGGCCGTACTACTCCAATATTTCCTTCCAAACGCTCCAATAAAGCTTTAATTAGCTCTGCTGCTCCATTGCCAATTACAATATTTTCCTGATGTACACCAAAATTTTTCGCTGCCAACAAAGAATTAACTCCCATCCCTGAGGGATACTGAGTCAGCAATTTTTCAAAATTCGCTTTGATCTCATCCATCAATTTTTGCGGCGGATAATAGGGATTTACTAAATAACAAAAGTCCAGCAGCTTGGGATATCGCCAATACCCTCCATATCGCTTCTGTAATAAAGACACCTTCTCCTCTTCATCGGGACTGAACATAGACGTAGCAATGTCCAAATCCTGTATATCATCAATTTCATACCAAAGCTGCCCGTTTAAGCGTTTAGCAAAAATTTCTGGATTATCTAACATAGTAATAACTCTTAATACCTGTTCGTAATACTCATTATCTCCCAGCGCCTTTGTATAAGCTTCTAAAAATGGTACGTAATGCGTCTCTGAAAAATGCTTGCTAAATTTATAAATATTGACAGTTTTATAATATGCCTTAATTTCATTAAATTTAAACTTTTTCCCTGGTACAAAAGCTTCAATCGTATCATCGTCTCCTAATTTAACACAGGTACCATCCATCCAGCTTTCATATTTGTCAACCAAAGCTAACGTTTCTCTTGGATCATTGACTAATGCTTCAATGACTGAATCTTCAAAAATTAAATCCGACTCAAATAAAAGCGTATCTTCTTCACAAAGATATTGCTTTGCCAAAGCAAGTGAATAAATATTATTTGTTTTATCATAAATTGGATTATTCACATACATAATCGGAGTCTGAATATCCAGTGTAGCAATATAATCTATTAGCTTTTTCCCTTCATAACCGACAACAATAATGATCCTTGTCAGATTTTGTTTTTCCAGTTGGTGCAGCATACGATCAATTAAAGTAACTCCATTTACTTGAACCATACATTTGGTATTGTTTTGCGTCAGCTCCTTTAATCTTTTCCCCATTCCCGCTGCTAATATAATTGCTTGCATGTTTTGATCCTCTCTATTTTCACAAGTATTGTTCAATTATTTTTCTAAAATGCAAATTATATGTAACATCTGTTTCAATATTATATCATATATTCTCAACCGCCGTCTATTATAATTTAAATAACTTTCTCCTTTTTAGCATCTTACACTTTTTAGCCAATTGATTTTTATCACGTAATCGATTTTCCTGCTCAATTAAAATTTCTTTTCAAAACACTTTTTAATGTAATCAATAGTAGCATAATATTAACTCCCGTTGCCAACAAAATCACATAATTTACCCCATTCATTCCAAAACTCTCAATAAAAATTCTTGAAAAAAATGCCACTAGCAATACTGATGTTAAATTAACCAAAACAATGGTTTTTAAGCATCTTGCTATCGTCAAGAGAGCACTCAAAAAATAAATACATGCCAATGATAATGTAGTCAATAACACAGGTATTAGTAAATTTGAATACTGAACTATCTCCTCATTAAAAAGAATTGTCAACCCCCACTTGCCAAATATCTTGCTAATAATAATTACCGTAACAAAAACTAGAAAAATCATTTTCCAGACTTTATGATATTGTTTCATATATTTTTCTTTTTCTTTTTCTACATAATATTTAGTAAAAAAGGTTATGAGAGGATTATATATCCAACTAGCCGCTGTTTGCACTATTACTGCAGGTGTAGCAATCGACGCATATATCCCTAGATAGTAATTACCATACACCGCTTCTAATGTATTTCTCGGAATAGATACCAGACTACTTATTAAAAATGAATTCATCATTAACGGCAGACATTCCTGCATTAATCGTAGGCTTTGTTTATAGCTAAAAATAATAGAAAAATTTTTTATTTTTTTACAAATATTATAATCATATATAAAAACTATAAGAGCTGATACACAAGTCATGCCAATAATTGCAAATATAAGTTTTTTGGTAAAATATAAAAATATGCAAAATACAAAAAAAGATAAAACTCCTCTACTAATAAAGGAATAACAGATATAATCCATCCTTTCTTGTTTTTGCTGTATTCCTTGTAAAACATCCACAAATGCTTCCATAAGCCTAAATAACATATATATAATTATACACAATATTTGATAACTTGTATAACTTCTATTAGACACTACAAAAATAGTACATAAACTCAAAGCTAAGATACTAGTTATAATCCTCGTTGTAACGTAAATAGACACTGAATATTTCTCTTTATAATCTGAAACTTGAAAATTACGAATTCCAAATGTAGCTACCGTAAAAAACATATTTGTGATCGAGATTGCTAAAGACAAATTTCCCGCTTCTTCATATGATACAATTTTTACAATAACAACTGTAATCAACCACTGGCACCCTAAATATACAGCAGCTCCAATTGAATTATAAATCGTATTTTTTTTAATCGATAATACCTTATCCATTTTCCTTGCTTCTTTCTTTTACTTTTTTAGCCCTAATCTTCATAAATAAAGGAATTAAAAAATCTATTATTTTATATCTTATATATGGAAATGGCTTTAAAATTACTAGAAACATCTTATATAAAACAAAATATAATTCCCAACCTGTTTCCAATTCAGTATTTTTCCATTCCGTCTTGTTTAAATATTTAAAATAATCCTTCTTATACTTATGCGTGGTTCCCTTTCGCCAAGGTCTTTCTTCTCCTAAATAATGAACAATAATAGGATCCTTTTTGGCTATTTGATATTCTTCTTTAGAAATATATCCAGCAGGCTCATTTAATTTTTTTAAAAATCTATAGGGATAGTACCAGAAAATATTATATGCATTATATTTAGGCGAAAGAACATATATATTCCCTTCTAAAGCTCCATTAATAGCATCCTGATCCGGTGCAAAAAGTCTCCCCTGCTTATTACTGTAGTATTTTAAAATCTTCTTTCCAGTACCTTCCGCTCTCCATCTTTCCAAATTAATTAATAAAACCCCAGAATTAAAATATGATTTTCCTTTTAAGCCCAGGCTCTCTTTGCGTTTTTTATTAACAGTTGGTTCAATAGATGCTCCAAGTACGACATCCTCCATATCTATTTCCCAAAGTTCTTGCAGTGCCCCCCTTACAATAGTATCTCCATCCAAATAAATAACCTTGTTTACTTCTAAAGGTAATAAATCATCAATAAGTAATCTTGCTAAAACAACATTTTTCCACCCTAAAGTATCAAAATCAAACCCGATTTTATCTTTCAAATTACTTATATCAACAAAAAACAACTGCCTTTTGTATTTAGAAGCTAAATCAAGTAATCTTATTTTATTTCCTTCAGATATATTATAAGCTCCAATATAAAAACAAAGAACATCTAATTCTTTATTATTTTCACAAACAGAACATATCCCGGCAGCAATCTGTGGAACAAAATTATCATCTGAAGTATAAAAAATATTCATTTCTTCTCCCTTTATTCATCAAAATTTAAAACAGCTGGCGCATGTACATGTCTTTTTTCAACAGGCGGTAATTGCATATAGTCATTATATATTTTTTCCAAATATAAATGATAATTATTAGGAAGAGGAATTTTCGTATTCTCAAACTTTTTCCATACAACCGGAAATAATTCATCTTCGCCATGAGTTATTTTTTTGACACCCTCAAAGTTATTTTCTGAATATACTTTGGGTACTCCATTACACTCAACCATCTTTTCACATTTCTTAATTTCTTTCAGATACGCTTTGTACACTCTTGTTGTTGTAACATTAAATATTTTGAGAAAATAATAACTCAATCTGCATAAAATCTTCGTTATTTTTCTCTTCCATTCGCTCATCTGTCCTGGAAGTTTAGGCGATTTATATGCGCTTAAAACACAAAGCCGAGTCAATATCCATTTTTTCCAAATCTGCATTTTCCTTTTATGTTCTTTTTGATATACTATGTCCAAAGGAAAAATGTCAATAAAGATACCTGATTTATATGTTCTGTCTTGGTCTGTAGCCTCTATAAAAGTTGTATTTGCTCGAGTCAGCTTTGCAAAAGTCATAACATATCCCTTTGTTTCTCTAATCTCTAAAAGCTTAAAAGTATCTTTCAACTCTTTAGAAGCTAAGTCGACAAATTTTTCATAATCCCCTCTTGGCATTGCAACGTCCATATCATCATCCCAGGGAATAAAGCCCTCATGTCTCACAGCACCTAAGGCAGTCCCGTAGCATGCAAAAAAATTCAAATCATACTTTTCACATATTCTGACAAATTCTTGATATATTTCTAGCTCAACACTTTGCAATTTCTTCAAAGTTTTTTCATCATACGCTTCCATAATCCAGTCACTCCATTAATGATTTTATTATTATCCCCGTTTTTCAAAGTCTAACTCAAAAAACGACTTAGATTTTTATATAGACGATATCGTAAGTTCGCCTTCGACAAACTCATAGCGCGCCGCATTACTTGATTAACCAAAATATATTTGATTACGCTTATTATACCACAAGTTCGGCTCGTCCCTCACCGAACTTGGCAAAAAATCCCTGCGGGATTCTTGCAGTCGTTCTGTGTCTGTATTATACCATATTTAGTATCCTTCAATCAATGCATTTTTAGTTTTAGCATCATATGCGCATGCGATTCTACAACTTTTAAGATTGACAAATCCTTTCAATTATAATAGTATAGATGAGTTCTCATGAATCTTTCTAAACAGAAGGGAATTTTATTTATGCTTTATTCATCTTTTGACCATACT
This sequence comes from Lachnospiraceae bacterium, assembly GCA_022794035.1. NCBI lineage: Bacteria > Bacillati > Bacillota > Clostridia > Lachnospirales > Lachnospiraceae > Lachnospiraceae bacterium. The sequence continues at coordinate 91,099 of JAAWDX010000007.1, forward strand.
TTTGTCATCTGTGCTTACAAAGAAAGCCCCTTTCTGCCTCTTTGTATTGATTCTTTATTAAATCAAAGCATTAAAAGTAATATTATCATATCGACTTCTACCCCTAATTCATACATTAAAAATATTGCATCACAGTATAATCTCCCATTATTCATTAATACCGGAAGAAAAAGTATTGCTGACGATTGGAATTTTGGCTATTCTCAAGCCAAAACTTCTCTTATTACTATCGCTCACCAAGATGACATATATCTACCCACATATTTTGAAGAAATTTTAAAGGCCGTTAATTCAAGTTCACACCCGCTTATTCTTTTTACTAACTATAATGAACTAAGAAATGAGCAAGTTTCCTCGCCCAATTTTTTAGTACGCTATAAACGTATCATGTTAGCCCCGCTTAGTATTTCTTTTTTTCAGCATAGCAAATGGTTACGTCGCCGAATCCTTTCCTTTGGTTGCTCTATTTGTTGCCCCTCTGTTACTTATGTTAAGCCATTTTTACCCTTCCCCCTATTCAAATATGGATTTAAAAGCAACCTCGATTGGCAAACCTGGGAAACTCTTTCCTCACTATCTGGTGATTTTATTTATTTGTCTACTTCCTTAATTTATCACCGTATTCATGCTGATTCTGAAACCTCAAATGTTATAAAAAGTAATATTCGCTCTAAAGAAGATTATGCATTATTCAAAAAGTTTTGGCCCTCCCCTGTTGCTAAATTATTTACTAAAATATATGCACTCAGTGAGAAAAGCAATAAATAAAGACTACAATAGATGAATATTGTTAATAAAAAGGTAATGCTATTGTGCTTTCCGGCACAATAGCATTACCTTTTTATTATTTTCTAAACCTATCCATATTTTGCATCGTACTTGCTTCTTCTAATGGTAATTTAACCGGACAATGCTTTCGGGCTGACTCATATATTGCTAGAATCAATTCCAATGCCCTTTTTCCAGCATATCCATCTACTAACGGTTCTTTATTTTCTTCTATAGATTCTATCATATTTTTATATAATGGAGTGTGCCCAAAACCATATACATTCTCAGGATCTTCATCGCATTGCTTTTGAAGCTCTACTAATTTTTCCTCTTCTCCTTTGACATTCCATACTTCAATATGGTTTACAGACATTCCCCCTGCTTTAACGGTTCCCTTTTCTCCAAAAATATGTAGTGTCTCTTCTAGTCCATCAGGGTATACATTAGTACTGCCTTCAAAAATACCATATGCTCCATTTGCAAATTTAATGATAGCAAGCCCTATATCTTCTGCTTCAATATACGGATGAATTAAATTATCACTGTAAGCAATCACTTCTTCAATTTCATCTCCCATCATCCAACGCAATAAATCTGCATCATGAATACATTGATTCATTAAAGCTCCACCATCTTGTTTCCATGTTCCACGCCATGCATCTTGTGCATAATACGCTTCTCCTCTATACCATCTTACATGAGCAGTTCCATACAATAGCTTACCCAGCTTTCCCACGTTTATCGCTTCATGAATTGCTTTAATCGCTGGATTAAATCGATTTTGATGATTCGTACAAACCTTTACTTGATATTTTTCTGCCTCTTCGATGATTTCATCTGCGTCTTGTATCGACAATGCAATTGGTTTTTCTATAATCACATGGTTTCTCTTTCTAATTGCTTCTAACGCTATTTTAGCATGTTCTCCGCTCCATGTAGCAATCGCTACTAAATCCAAATTTTCTTTTGTAAACATCTCAATATAATTTGTATATATTTTCACCGATTCATCTAAACCATTGTCTACTTTAAATTTTTCTGCTTTTTCTTGATCTAAATCACAAATCGCCACAATTTGCAAATTATTTTGCCTAGCAGCCACAACGTGATTAGGTGCCACTCTTCCACATCCAACTAATGCGTATCTCATTCTTTTTCCTCCTCCAATTTCTGCATGTCATTTTGATCAATCGCATATCTCTGCGTTAATCCTAAAATTTTATTTTCTAATTGGGATACTTTAATACTCATACCAAAAATTTTCATAATCAACAAAAAAATGATAACTAAAAAAATGCAATTTACCGGACTTGCAATGCCCAACAAATTTTTAATCAAATCAACAGTTTGGGGAAAAATACTTAATAAAACTAGAACGACTGAAAATAAAATCCAATAAATAGAATCAGCAATCTGCATCTGCGATTTATTGATTCTTCTCATCACATATAAAAACGTAAAAACTGACACGATGATCAAAATGATTCGAAGCGTAATTGACATTTTATACTCTCCTTTTTCTAAACCATTGTACAAAGAAAATCGAAATGGTCATACACAACATATACCAAAAGGATTTGGGAATATTTAGATAACTCTCTCCTGCTGTTCTTTCATGCATCTCTACCTGCACTTCTGTTATTTTAGCTCCATTTCTTAATAAATAGCAAATAGTATCTGGTTCTGGTCCATAATTCATGGAAGATGCAAATTCAGATAATACCTTTTTGCTAAACAGTCTCATTCCAGAAGTAGGATCTGCAATCTTTTTACCTGTTGTGAGCCAAATTGCAAAATGAATAATACGGCTTCCAATCATTCTTGAGGTCCATGGCTTTTTTTGCTCTACAAACCGGGACCCGATTACAATATCCGCTCCTTCCTTTTCCATAGCCTCTAATAGGTTTTGAATATAACGAGGATCATGCTGTCCATCCCCATCAAATTGTATAGCAGCATCGTAGCCATTAAGCTTTGCATACTTCATACCTGCCTGAAATCCGCCAGATAGTCCTACATTTATTGGTAAATCTAAAAGATTGTATCCGTTTTCCCTACAAATCTGCGCCGTTTGATCTTTAGAACCATCATTAACGACTACATAATCATATTGCGGATATTGGTTTTTAAGTATCTCAACAACACTTTCAATATTCTCAGCCTCATTGTAAGCTGGAATAATCACCAGTACTTTCATTATTTCTTCTCCCTCATCTATCATCGGTGTATAATTATATGAAAAACTTTCATAATTACCAACATATTTTGTATAATCATGCAAGTAACCCATCCTCTTTTTATTGATTTACGCTTTTCAACAAATGTGTTGATGCCACATAACAAACAGATAGGCAGAATTGGTAGGAAATATCTTCCCTGCACTCCTATAATAACATTACTTGAATTAGGAGTCCACCCAAACAACATACTCGCGTACACTAAAATAACAATACTAAAAGAAATTAATAGGATCAATATTTTTTGCTTCATAGATAGAATCATCGGCTCTCCTGAATCTTCTATAATGGCCATCACAATTAGAATGATAAATACATTCAACATGCTCCATGGTATATCTAATTCTAGCCACCCTAAACTTCCTCCCAAAAGTGTTTTAGGATAGGCATCTATATAAAGAAGAAATGTATTCCAATATATAGAAAGCAACCGTCTAGGATTATATAATAAATCTCCTAAAGTGTAAGTATGCCCTGTCCCGCCTGCATTGACAGCATTATTCGTTTCTCCTAATATCTTGAATATTGTACCAAAGTATACCGTCATAATGCATCCTGCTGCAATCAAAAAAATTAATAAAAGCTTCCATTTAGCTTTTTTAATGTATTCTTTTTCCTTTCCTTTAAAAACGAAAAATAGGAGCAGAAGCATAGGCATATATACTACCTTTTGGAAAGCAAATAAAATGCTAAGCCCAGCCAAAATTATCCAATCCCTCTTTATAAGTTGACTTTTTTGAACTGAAAGTTTAAAAATATATGATATAAAAAGAAATACTATCATTAAAAGTTCTGCATCATACGAAAAAGAGGATACTAGTTCTAATGTCATTGGTAATAATGCTACCGCAAGTATTGTAGTTTTTCCTTTTGGCATCCATTTAACTGCATAATACATACAAATAGCAAAACAGAGAATACTAAACATGCGTCCAAAAAATAAAATCGTAAACCACTCAAAACCTAATATCCTCGCAATTGTAACCCCCAAAATTTGCGGCAAATAAGTAATAAATGGACTATCTACCACATTTTGTACGCCTACTTTATAATTCTCGTTTTTTGCTATTTCTAAACTCCCATATAATAATTTATATGTTTGCATATTAGGTCTATAATAATCGCATCCATTTTCTATCGCTGTGTCTTCATATAAAATAACTTTTCCTTCATCATTTGTTGCCTCTTTCCCCATTAATTGACTTGAATATTTATATGTTGTCATAATATGACGCTCTTCATCAGGAGCTGAATACGGAGGTAATATAAACATATATAGCATCCCCAAAAGAAGTATGGTAAAAAAAGCAATCTTTTCTAATGACTCATTATGCATTATACTCATAACAAGATAGCTGAATAACAACACCAACCCTATCCAGAAGATCCACCGAATAATGGAAAATTGGCCCATTTTAAAAGTCTTTGATAATTTTCCATCATATACTTCAATGGAATCAAGACTATATTTAATTTCTTCCTTATCTCCAATATCTATACGAAGAGATTGATACTGTTCATAAGGAATTACTGCAATTACTTCTTTATTTCCTCTCTGCAAAACGACAGTCGTTGAATTTTCTTCTGAAAATGCATTTTCTGAAAAAGCCCAAAAAACTTGAATTCTTAAATTTTGTGAAACCTCCTCAGAAAACCTGATTCGAACCCCTCCGCTTTTATCATCCTTCATCTGAATAATGATTTGGGGATCTGCTGTTACTGTACACATTTCATTTTTATTAACTTTACGCAAATTAACTAGCTCTAGTGCATAATCATTTTCTAAGATATTAACAAAGGCTTCATTATCATAGTTTAAGGGTAATTCTATCCGAGAAACCCTATAGATATAAAACATCTCTAAAAAAACACTCAAAAAGAGTATTCCAAATATAAATATAATTCTTTGTTTATTCAACTGCTTTTTCAAAAAGGCAAGGCTTTTCACTTTTATTTCTCCCCATTTCTTAATATATTTTTGACCTCACTCTCTAAACAATGCGAAGTATATTCTTCCATTGCTTTCTGATTTGCATTCTCCCCCACTTCTTTTACTAGTTTTCTATTTAAGATAAGCTCGTCCAATACCTTTAGCCACTCCTCTTTTGTCTTACACAAAAATCCCGTTTTACCATTTTCAATAATTCGTGCCAATTCTTCGTTGTAACTAGCTACTGTTGGCACCTTAACTAAAGCAGCTTCTAACCATTTATTTTCTGATTTACATGCATGAAATATTGTATCTTCTAATGGCATCAAATTAATATCTACTTTTGCAATTTCCGCTGGAAGTTCCCTCCAATTCTTAAATTCAAATACTTGAATTCTTGACTGATATTTAGCTAAAGTCTCCGGAACTCTTAATGCCCCCCCTATTACTAGCTCCAAAAAAGAATAGCGATCAAACAACTCACTTAATATATCGGTTATTTTTTCAAAATCCTTATTGTGCGTCCATGATCCACTAAAATATCCTAATAAAATCTTCTCCTGCTTTTTATAGCTTTGTTTGCGTATAGCTTTCAAAGACAAGCCTATCATTTGATCACTTGCAATATTGCGATGAATTACTACTGGCTTATCTGGAAATCTTCTCTCTATAAAAGCTTTTAATACAGTTGTAGAAGTCAAAACCCCATCACACATTTCTAACACTTTCCTTACTCCACTACAGTATTCTTGATAATTTGTATCTCCTGAATTTTTCACAAATTCAAATTCTTTAATTAAACTATAATCAAAAATTAAATCATCAATTTCATACCACACTTGTTTTCCTCTCTCGTGAAAGGAATTAATTAATTTAATAATACTCAAATCTGGCATGCAACGATAAATAATGACCCTCTCGTATTGATTGATATCTACCAGCGCTTGATCGCGCAATTGCTCAAGAGTAATAATATCTGATTTTTCTCCTATATACAAAAGCTGTTCTTGTAAATGCTCTATACGGTATCTAACCGCATATGAATATTCCAAAACAACGCATAAAGTTTTTTTCTTATTTTGAATCTTGATTTGTTTCTTCTGTTCTTGGTATGCTAAAGATAGCATCTTAGAAACAAGATACTCTTCATCTGCATTATCTAAAATAATTCCTTTATCATAATTTTTAACTCTTTCGGCTGGTGCACCCATATCAAAAACTGCAATAGGCATATTTAATTTTATCACTTCTTCCGTGGTATATGAAAATGTCTCTGGCCAAATAGAAGAAATAAAAAAGAGATCAATATCATATTTTAAAATTAAAGTAGGTAACATTTCTGGAGTATATCTTCCTGAAACAATTAAATGGGAATTTTGTATAGGTGTTTCTAAAACACCTAATAAAATAATATTAATGTTTAACTGATTATTCTCAATATAATCCAATAACTTTTTTACTATTTTTAAACCTTTATGCAATGACAAATTTCCTAATAACCCAATGTTGATACTTTCTGTCATTTTATACTGTTTATGAAATGGAATTATATAATCCACTACATGAGGAACCACAGTAACATTCTCTAAATTTCCATACGCTTTTTCTAACTGCGATTTAGAATCATTTGAAAATGTTCTGATCTCATCGCAATGCTTTAAAAAATCTTTCCAATTATCTCGCCATTCTTTTATTGTCCCATATTCGAGATAGTTATTAAACTTATTATTTTTCATGCATTGATCACAAATTGAAAGTTCAGGAATTCGGCAAAATTCCCCCTGATCATTTAACAAATTAGTAGCAGGACAAATTGCAAAAAAATCATGAAGCAACATAATTAGTTTTGCATTTTTTTGTTTTGCCAATCTTTTTATTTTGTCTAAACACTGATACAACCTAGGATAAGTAACCAGTTCATTTATAATAATTTCATCAATTCGATATCTATCAAAAAATCTTAACAGCTCTTCCCAATTCTCAAAATATATTAACGTAGTCTTATCTAAGTAGTCACATTTTAATAAATAAATCCCTTTTTTATAATCATACTCAATAATAAAAACAAATTCTCTATTAGAAAGTGCTTCTTCTGTCTTTTTTATCAAATAAGAATCGGCTCCTCCTTTTAATTGGTGATTAAAGTATAATTTAACTTTTTCACTAATAGAACAGATAAGACTCATATAGAGATACTCTCTTAGATCATATAAGGAATCTCTTTGAAAATATTCACTTACTTCTTTCAAATAATTTGGGTATTTGGATTTTAATTTATCCATATTAACATCTAATAGATGCTGCTTTTCTTTGCTGGCAAAACTTCCTCCATGATTATGAAATACATACAGATTCTCTACCATAACATTCTTCATATTGCATAAAATGGCTCTTTGACACCAGTCATTTTCTTCCCCATATCCTTTACCAAAAGTAGCATCATCTAATAATCCCACTTTTTCTATTGCTTTTTTATTCATAGCCATACAAAAACCAACCCCAGTTGGTAATTCAGTATACTGAGGTTTTACTCTTGCAAATTTTTCATCAATTATATGAACATCCAAGTCGTCAAATATATGATTATCCTTTCCAATCAAAGGAAAACTGCATATATTTCCACTATTTGTGTAGGGGGTTGCCGATGCCACTCTATCATTTATCCAGATTGGCCTCATAAGTCGCTCTAACCATTCATTAGGCACCTGAACATCCGTATTTAATAAAACAATATCATTTTTAGAATAAGCTAATCCCTTATTAACCGTCTTTACAAAGCCTAAATTTTCCTCATTGCGCAATAAAGTTACATTTATATGATTTTGAGCATATTCCTGCAACCATTGAAATACTCTTTCATCTGGACTACGATCATCGATAATAATTAAATTATATGGTACCCGTGTTTTTTCAATTCCTGCAAATAACTTATCAAAAAATTGTAATCCATTATAAACAGGTATAATAATATCAACCTCTTTATAAATGCTTTTTTGCTCATTATTCGGATCCATACAGAAATATCTCTGTTCTAGATCCTTATAAAAAATATAATGTGCTTTCTCCTGTTCTGGCAACGAGGTGTGTAACAAAAAAAGCCTTATTAAATCCTTAATTTTTCCTTTTTTTATTAATAACAGGGCCTTCTTTATATTATTTTTACTAATTAATTTAGAATATATTTTAATTGTTTCATTTAATGATCGCTTTATACTGCCCAATTTCACCACATTTGTCTTTTGATTAACTTTATATTCTAAAAATAGATGAATTCTACGTCGAGTTCCCAATTTTTGTTGCGATTGAAATCCACAATTTAATGCATTCTTAAAATCATATACTTTCAATAAATCTTTTCTTAATATATTTTTTCTTAAGCTTAAATTAATACGTCTTTTCCCGACTTGTGCGTATAAACCTAATGAATCAATTTTTGCAACAGGCGAAAAAATCCACCCAATAACAAGTAGTTCACTATTTTTATATTGAATTTGATCCGTTCTCCAATACACACTTGGATCTTGTTCTTTTTTTATGTGATGCCATAAATTTCGCAATGGCTTTATAATACGCCACAAAAAAGAATACTCTATCTTCATTCTTTTGGCCTTTTCTTCTTCAAGTTGTTTATTTAACTCTTCTTTTTCTTGATTTAGCTGCACAATTTCTTTTTCAAGTGATTCTAAACGGTTATCTTCCATATCTATAAACACAAAGCATCCTTTCTTTACTGCATACTAATGTATTGTTCACAAATTTCCTTTGTTGGTCCATCCATCTTAATATGCCCTTTTTCCAACCAAACTACCCGGCTACAAAGACGTTCCACTTGTTCAAGTGAATGAGATACAATAATAACAGTTGTTCCGTTTGCCATCATGTCATTAATTCTCGCTTCACATTTTTGTTGAAATTTAAAATCACCCACTGATAAAATTTCATCTACAATTAATATTTCCGGTTTTGTCAAAGTTGCGATAGCAAATCCTAATCTAGCAACCATACCTGATGAAAAATTTTTGATTGCTACATCTACAAAATCATCAAGTTCCGCAAAACTGATAATTTCCTGAAACTTTTCTTCCATAACTTTGCGGGAATAGCCCAACACCGCTCCATTTAAAAAAACGTTCTCTCTAGCCGTTAATTCAAAATCAAATCCTGCTCCCAACTCAATTAATGGTGAAATCGTTCCCTTAATTGAAGCAGAACCCATTGTTGGTTTTAATATCCCAGAAATTACTTTCAATAAAGTACTTTTTCCTGAACCATTCAAACCTACAATTCCAACCACTTCACCTGAACATACTTTCAAATCAACATGCTTCAATGCATAGAACTCCGAAAAATTTAATTGCCGCTTTAATAAACGAATAAAATATTCCTTTAGACTATCCACTCGTTCTTTTGCCATATTGAACTTCATAGAAACATCTTCTACACTTATTATGATATCTTTATCCAATCTTGGATACCTCACTTAAATATGAAGAATAAAGCGATCCTGTAATTTCTTAAATATCCATATACCCAATAAAAAAGTACTTAGACTAATTCCTATGCAAATTAAATTCATCCGCATTCCTGGAACAATGCCTTCCATCACTACATTTCTGAAATATGAAACATAATAATATAATGGATTCAGCTTGACAATAATTGTGATAAATTTAGATCTTTCTAAAACCGACAAAGGATAGATAATGGGCGTCAGATACATCCAAGCAGTTACCCACACTGAATATAAATGACCCAAATCCCGAAAAAATATATATAAAGCTGAAAGAATCAAACTTAGCCCAATGGAAAAAATCAATGTATATATCATTGGTATAGGAAACAGAAAAAAAGTCCATGAAAGACGAAACTTAAGAAAAAGAGTAATAATTAAAACTGCTACCATAGAAAATAACATATTAATAAATGAAAATAAACATTTTTCTAATGGGAAAATATATTTAGGAATATATACTTTTTTTATCAACGAAGATGCACCTAGTATGGAAACCATTGAAGTATTCGTTGCCTCTGAAACAAAATTAAATATAAGAGAACCCGTCAAATAATAAATAGGAAAATTTTCAATTTCAAACCTAAATACATTTTTAAAAACTGCTGTAATCACTACCATCATGAGTAATGGATTCAATACACTCCATACAACACCTAATACCGATCTCCGATATTTTACTTTTAGATCACGTGTAATCAATTCCGCCAATAAAAAACGATACCTTTTAATATTGACCCACTGTTCTTTTTTCATTTCAAAATACCCAATCTATATCCTTCAGCAATGGATTTTTCTGATCCTTTTCACTCAGCAGTACATCGATTCCATCAATCAAGGGCCATTCTACTCCAACCTGCGGGTCGTTCCAAAACAGAGCGCCCTCATCCTCCGGATGATATAGATTGGTCACCTGATATACAAATTCTGCTACCTCACTCGTCACATAAAACCCGTGCGCAAACCCCTCTGGCACATAGAACTGTCTCTTATTTTCCTCTGATAGATAGACTCCGCGCCACTGTCCAAAAGTACTGCTATTTCTTCTCAAATCTACAGCAACATCAAATACTTCTCCTTTAGTGACCCTCACAAGTTTTCCCTGCGGATACTTCTTTTGAAAATGAAGTCCTCGCAAAACTCCCCGGCAAGAACGGGACTCATTGCTTTGCACAAAGCGCATATCAAGCCCTGCTTCATGGAAATCCTTTTCATTATATGTCTCCATAAAATACCCTCTGGCATCTCCAAAGCGCTTTGCTTCCACAATATATAGATCCTTAATGCCTGTATCGATAAAGGTAAAATTCCCCATAATAACCCTTTCCTTCCATCCATTAGATAATATTCAAATTATAAACGTATCATATATAAAAGTCAAGATTATTAGTCAAAAATCGACTTAACCGGCTCTGCCAGCTCCTTGGTTGTATGATACTTCATCACCTTTGTATAGGCTTTTTCTCCCATGTCCCTTCTCACTGCCTCCTCCTGAATCAGCAGCATTAAAGCCTGCTTCCATTCTGCTTCTGAATCACATAATATCCCTGTTTCCCCTGCCTCTATCACTCCGGCAAGCTCTTCATTATAAGAAGCAATCGTCGGCACCTTTACTAAAGAAGCCTCCAGCCATTTGTTTTCTGACTTACATGCATGAAAGGCCGTTTTCTGCAGCGGCATCAAATTGATATCCACTTCAGAAAGCATTTTCGGTAGCTCCTGCCAAGGCTGAAAAGCACATTGTTTAATTTGATTTTTCACTGGCTCAAATGCCTCTGAGAGCATCAGAGCTCCTACAATCTTCAAGTGAACATGAGGGTTTTGCTTTAAGATATCTATAATCACCTCTTCAATGACAGCAAAATCCTGATTATGCGTATTAGAGCCGCTGAAATATCCCAGCCAAAGCTCCTTTTCGACTTTCGTTTTCTCCTTTTTCTGCAATGCCTGCTGCGATAAAACTACCATTTCATAGCTTGCCACATTCCGTTGTACAATAACCGGCTTATCAGGGAATTCTTGTTCTGCCTTTCTTTTAAGGGTATTCGTAGAAACCAATATGCCATCACACGCTTTCATACAGTCGTGAACCTTTTCACATCTCTCCGGAAAATTCTGATATTCCTTCTGTTTCAAGAAATCCAGCTCTTTAATTTGCTGAAAATCGAAGACTAAATCATCAATTCCATACCATACGGCAATCCCTCTGCCTTTTGCCCAGGCTAAAATCTTCTTTATTTTACCAGAAATCTCACAGCGATATAAAACGATGCAGGTATACCCTTCCCTTTTTCTATATTCTGAAACCTCAGCGCAATCTGAAGAGATGCCGTATTTCAAAAGCTGCTCCTGTAAATGCTCTACTCTATATCGACTGGCATAGGACGTCTCTTCGATTAAAAATAAAACTTTCTTTTGTGCCTGCTGTCTGCTATCCTTCTTCCATCGCTGTCCAAATTGAATCAGCTCCTTTAGGTTCTGTTCCGGCGAAGGCTCTGACAAAACCAGACCTTTTTCATATCTAAGGATCCGTTCTACAGGCGCCCCCAGAGGCAGGCAAGCAACCGGAATCCCCATCTCTATTACTTCCTGCGTTGTATAAGAAAAGGTCTCCGGACATATCGAGGAAATAAAAAACAAATCGATATCATTCTCCAAAACCAGCCGGGGCAGCATCTCAGGACGATATGCTCCTGTTTCATAATAGCCACTATGCCGGATCCGATTCGGCGAGCTCCCACATAAAACAAATCGTACCGACAGCTTTCTCTCCTCTGCGATATCTAGCATCCTTTCAACAAACCGTGCTCCTTTTAGCTCTGTTAATGTACCTATCAGACCGATCGTAAGCACTGAAGTTGATTTATATTGTTTCTCCAAGGGAATCATCACTGTATGCTGCTCCGGTAAAATACGCACTTGGTCTAATCCCCCATATGCTTTTTGAATCAAATTAGCTGAATCCTGTGAAAAAACACGGACCTCATGGCATGCCTGCAAAAAGCTTCTCCATACGCCTCTCCACTCTCGTATGGTTGCAAGCTCATAATTATCACAGTTTGCATTTTTTTGAAAACAAGCTTCACATTCTGTGCTTCCCGGAATATGGCAAAACTCAGATTGATGATTTAATAAATAAATGCTGGGACAAATTGCATAATAATCATGCAGCATAGCCGTAAGATGAAGGCAGTGCTCTTCAGAAAATTCACGGATTTTTTGCAAATGCTTTTCAACATGCGGATATCCTACCAGCTGATTTACTATTACCTGATTCACATCGATTCTGACAGCAAAATGAAATACTTCCTCTAACGTTAGTGCTGTTAAGAGAATCTTATATTGTTTCCACTGATATTCAATTTGATAGCACTCTGTCTGTTTTTGATACTGCACCACGGCTGTGACAGCCCCTTCATTTCTCTGTTTCTCTGCGTAGCTCTGAATATATTGATTTGCTCCTCCCCCCAGCGTATGATGAAAAATTAAATATCGATTATTCTCTAAAGAAGCTGTAAGGCGGCAAAAAGCATAAGCTCTCACGGCGCCCATAGGATCCTTGTCAATATATTCACCAACCAAATTAGCATAATGCGGATGTTTATGCGCCAGCTTCTCTTGATTGATCTTCATAAGCTCTTTCTTATCTTCACTGGTAAATGTTCCGCCATGATTATGGTATACATATAAATTTTCTACCATAACATTTCGAAAGCCCTTTTGGATAGCTCTTTGACACCAGTCATTTTCCTCTCCGTATCCTTTTCCAAAGGTCTTTTGATCCAATAATCCTACTTCTCTGATCGCTTTTTGATTCATGGCCATACAAAACCCAACTCCCGTTGGAATGGTAGTATACATAGAGCGAATTTCCTTAAAAAATGCGTCAATCTGATCTACCGCAAGCTTATTAAAAATTGTATTATCTTTCAAAAACTCCGGAAAACTACAAATCGTACCGCTATTGGTAAAAGGGGTTGCTGATGCCACCGTAGGATCCTTTACAATGGGCGCAATCAGGCGTTCGAGCCATTTATTAGGTAATTCTATATCCGTGTTCAACAAAACCACATGATTACGAGCCATGGCCAGCCCTCTATTTACACTACCGACAAAGCCCATATTACGGGCATTTCTTATCAGCTCTGTATTCTCATGCTGCTCCGCATATTCTTTTATAAACTCTATCGTCGCTGCATCCTCACTGGCATCATCAATTAGCAGAAGTCGATAAGACATATTCGTTTTTTCAATCCCCTGAAACAGCTTTACCAGATACGGTTTTCCATTATATATCGGCACAATAATATCTACAGTGACTCCCTGCATACTGCTCTCAATAGCATTATTTCTTCGCAGCCGTTTAGTCTGGATTTCATGATAAGAATAAGCAGGTTGTGCTTTAAGAGGTTTTGCCTTCAATTTTCGCTTTACTCCATGCAAGAGCACGCTCCATTGCCCTTGTGCGATTAGTCGTTTTATTTTTCTCCAGTTTTTAAGAGTCAGCAGCTGTTTCCATTTTCCCATTTTACATTTCACTCCTCTACCGAAAACACATATTCCTTTATGATGGAAACGGGGAGAATTGCCCTGCGGTAACTCTCCCCTCGTTTTTCTTTAGCGATCTCCGTACATTTTTTGATAATATTCCTGATACTCTCCGTTGATAATATTCTCCCACCATGTTTTATTATCGAGATACCAACGAATCGTTTTTTGTATTCCATCTGCAAACTTAGTCTCTGGCAGCCATCCCAGCTCTGCATGAATTTTTGCCGGATCAATGGCATACCGCAAATCATGCCCCGCCCTGTCCTTTACATACGTAATCAGGCTCTCACTCTTTCCCAGCGCTTCAATGATAATTTTAACAATATCAATATTGCGCATCTCATTATGCCCGCCGATATTATAAACTTCTCCTACCTTTCCATTTCTTAAGATCAAATCAATGGCTCGGCAATGATCCTCCACATACAGCCAGTCCCTAACGTTAAGTCCTTCTCCATATACAGGAAGCGGTTTATCGTTCAATGCGTTAGCAATCATCAATGGAATCAGCTTTTCCGGGAACTGGTATGGACCATAATTATTGGAGCAGCGACTGATCGTAACCGGGAGTCCAAAAGTCCGATGATATGCTCCGACCAAAAGATCAGCGCCAGCCTTTGAAGCTGAATAAGGACTTGATGTGTGTAAAGGCGTATCCTCTGTGAAAAATAGATCCGGACGATCCAGCGGAAGATCGCCATAAACCTCATCCGTAGATACCTGATGATACCGCTCGATCCCATACTTGCGGCAGGCATCCAGCAGCACCTGAGTACCTAATACATTGGTTTCCACAAAAATACCCGGATTAGCAATGGCTCGATCTACATGACTTTCTGCTGCAAAATTGACAAGGACATCCGGTTTTTCTTCTTCAAAAAGCCGATACACGGCCTCTCGATCTGTGATGCTTTCCTTTACAAACCGAAAGTTCGGATTTTTCATCACATCCTTCAAATTTTCCAAATTGCCGGCATACGTAAGAGAATCCAAACAAACAATCTGATCTTCCGGATGCTCCTGCATCATATATAAAATAAAGTTGCTGCCAATAAATCCGGCTCCACCGGTTACAATCATTTTCATCCTGGTTCACCTCTCCGTTTTAAACGGTCTCCTTTTCATTGGTTTCTAAATGCGATATAAAATAAGCGAGTGCTTCCTGCCAAGGCCTAAAAGAATATCCGACTGTTTTTATAAAATGATCATGCGCCAGCGCTGAATAAGCCGGTCTCTTAGCTGGCGTCGGATACTCTTCTGTCGTACACGGCGAAACCTCAGCCGGAATCTGCGCATACTCCATAATCTTTTTGGCAAACTCATACCAGCTGCAGATTCCCTCTCCAGTTCCATGATAAATACCATATTCCTCTGTGGTAACCAGCTGCAAAATATGATGCGCCAAATCTGCTGCATTCGTCGGATTGCCATATTGATCATTAACCACTTTGACATTTCCACGTTCCTTCCCCAGCCTCATCATAGTCTTTACAAAATTGTTTCCTGTATAGCCATAGAGCCAAGCGGTGCGTACGATGAAATACCTCTGACAATTTAAGATAACCGCTTTTTCTCCTGCATCCTTGGTGCGGCCATACGCGCTTTGCGGATTGGTCGCCTCCATTTCCATATAGGGCCTGTCTGCCTCTCCGCTAAATACATAATCCGTTGAAACATGGACCAGCTTACTGCCCAGCTTATCAGCTGCCAGCGCCAGATTCTCTGCTCCCACCCGGTTCACCTGATCAGCCAGTTCCTCTTTTTCCTCACACAAATTTACATTGGTAAAGGCTGCGCAATTGATAATCACTGTATAGCCGCCGTTTGATACAAATGTCTCCACCGCTCTTCGATCTGTAATATCCAGCTCATCTACATCCACGGCACAAAATTCATACGCTTTTTCAAATAACGGAACCATCCCCAGCTCTGTATGCTTTCTTTTCAAACAACGAACAAGCTCTGCCCCCAGCTGTCCTTTTGCCCCAGTAATGAGAATTTTTTCCATTAATATCGAATCTTTCCTTCCGCTACTTTTTTTAAATGCTGACCATATGTGGATTTCCCATAAAGCTTAGCTGATTCTAACAGCATCTGCTGATCAATCCAACCGTTCTTATAAGCAATCTCTTCAATCGCTGATATCTTGATCCCCTGCCGTTTTTCTACCATACGGACAAAATCAGCAGCATCCACTAAGCTATCCATCGTGCCAGTATCCAGCCATGCATAGCCGCGCCCTAAAAGCTTAACATCCAAATCTCCCTGTTCAAGGAATACCCTATTCAAATCGGTAATTTCCAGCTCGCCCCTTGCCGACGGCTTCATTTGTTTCGCATATTCTACCACTCTGTTATCATAGAAATACAGCCCTGTAATTGCATAATTCGATCTTGGATTCTGCGGCTTTTCTTCTACAGAAATGACTTTTCCCTTTTCATCAAATTCCACCACGCCAAACCTTTCAGGATCCTCTACATAATACCCAAATACGCTGGCTCTATGGTTCTTCTCCGCATTCTCTACTGCTTCCTTCAGTATTTTTGAAAACCCATTCCCATAAAAAATGTTATCTCCTAAAACCATAGCGCAGGAATCCTCTCCAATAAACTCCTCGCCCAAAATGAACGCCTGCGCCAGTCCATCCGGAGAAGGCTGCACCTGATAGCTTAAATGAATTCCAAAATGGGATCCATCCCCTAATAGCTTTTCGAAATTAGGCAGATCCTGCGGCGTCGAGATAATCAGGATATCCTTAATCCCCGCCAGCATCAATGTTGACAGCGGATAGTACACCATTGGCTTATCATATACCGGTAAAAGCTGCTTCGATGTCACCATCGTCAGCGGATACAGCCGTGTCCCCGATCCTCCGGCCAAAATAATTCCCTTCATCGCTTACCTCCTTATACTTCTTTTTATATATTGAAATAACACAATCATACGCCATTTTATCATTTTATACAAATTGCTGTGATGATCCTGTGTGACGGACTGCTCATGCCTGCGATACCGCAGCATCGGCTCCTGCAGCAAAAAGACCTTGCCATACCGCTCTGCCATTAGGCCAATCCATTGATCATGCATGGGCAAATCAGATGGAACCGGCAATAGATACGGCCGCAATTCTCGATTGAAAGCCATACAGCATCCCATATAAGAATTTTTCAACCAATTTTTCAAAAATCCCGTACGTACCTGACGCCATTGGAACAGCGTATTAGAAAGCAGCCTTCCCTCTGCGTCCATGAAAACCGCATCATGCAGCACCAGCGCCGGCCCATTCTCTGCTCTCAATCTCTGACAGACCGCCTTAACCTTGCCTGCCTCCCATACATCATCCTGATCAGCCAAAAATATATAATTTCCTCTTGCTCTTTCGATTCCTCTTGCAAAATTTTGTACCACGCCACAATGCTTTTCTGTAAAAAGCTGTATCTGCGGCCATTTTTCCGCATAGGCGGAAATGAGCTCACGGCTACCATCGATAGAGCCATCGTCCATAACCAGCAGCTCATCGTCTGCTGATAGCTGTACAAGAATACTGTCTAGCTGAGGTTTGAGATATCGGATTCCGTTATAAAGCGCAAGGACAACTGAAACCTCCGGCTCATTCTTCATGGAGCCTTCCCCGCCATTTCCAAAAATATTTAAGCATGGACTGAATTTGAATGCAAAGATATTTCTTTTTTTTCATATAGGCTCTTTCCCATAGATGCACCACGGAAACAGACGGTATATAAACAGTGCGGCCAATTTCTTGCACGCTGCGCGTGAGATCAGCATCCTCATTATAAAGAAAATAACGTGGATCAAACCCTCCAATCTCTCTAAAGGTTTCCGTACGGATGACCATAAAGCACCCACTGCAAAACCCTACGTCAATCGGTTCTTCAATGTTCTGCCCTCTTAACGTATATTCATCACGCCAGCGTTTAAAAGGACCCCCATATTTTTCCAGCCTGCCGCCCAACATGTACCTGAATTTTGGCGTAAGCTTAGGGGTAAATTGCTCACTGCCATCTGCATTTAAAAACCGGGGCACTGCCAGATGTACATCCGGATGTTGCTCCATATAAGAAACAATCTCTGTAATCGCATCCTCCTGCAGCAGAATATCAGGGTTGATAATCACATGATATTTCGAAGTCAGTTTAGGAATTACTTTATTATGCCCGCTGCCAAAGCCTCTATTTTTCTTGCTCTGCATGAGCCAGACCTGCTGAAATTCTTCTTTGATAACCTCTACAGTCCGATCTGTTGATGCATTATCATAGATATATAATTCTAAATCTACGCCCTTCGTATGATCTAATACAGAATGGACGGCCTGTGCAATGATCGCCTGATTATTATAACAAACGATGCATGCGGATACTGGAATCTTTTTCTCTGCGTTATTCATCTACACCCTCCGTCCGATCTTTAATAAAAAGCATCTTTGGCGTCATCATCATAATTTTTAAATCCAGTCGAATAGAATACTTAGAAATGTACATTAAATCCATCTCTAATTTATCATATGGGCTTGTATTGTATTTTCCTACTACCTGAGCAAAACCGGTGAGTCCTGCTTTGACCTTTAAGCGATAGGAAAACTCTGGAATGTCCTGACTGATCATCTCCGCTAGCTCCGGTCTCTCCGGTCTCGGGCCTACTACTGCCATATCTCCTTTTAAAATATTGAGAAGCTGCGGAAGCTCATCCAGGCGAAAACGGCGCAGAATCTTTCCAACCGGCGTAATACGGTCATCTTCCTTTCCCGCCAGCCTAGCTCCATCTTTCTCTGCATCCACAATCATACTTCTGAATTTATAAATTTCAAACACGCGCCCTCCGCGCGTAAGCCGCTTTTGCTTATAGAGAACAGGACCCTTATCATATGCTTTAATCGCTATTGCGATTACAAGATAAAACGGAGAGGCAATTAAAAGGCCTATTCCTGCAATCACAATATCCATAATCCGTTTTACGAGCCGCTGTTCAAATGTAAGGCCATAATTTCTGCATAGCAAAAGGGGAGAATCAAATAGATGAATTTCATCCGCCCCCCTCATAATCACATCAGAAATCCGAGGCGAAACATAGATTCGAATATCATTCTCAAAACAATATTTTGTAATTTCATTTCGGATCTTAATATTTAAGTCACAAATAATGACCGCATCATAATGCTTGAGTCGCGGAAGAATCTTTTCGATGCCCTCTTCCTCATCAATCCACTCTTTTACCTGATACTTATCTTCCCGTGCCGTGATTTTAGCCATGAGCGCATTGACATGACGGCCTCTTCCTGATACCAATACCATCCTGCGGGGCGGATAGATTTTATGATACACCTTGTCCCCAAGCCAAGTCCAGATTGTCATAAAAGCCATCTGAATCAGAGTGATGCTGACCATCGGCCAAACCCATAGAAACTGCCTGCCAATCAGACTGATCTGTACATACATTAAAACATTGACAACCAATATCCCCAGAATTTGAGAAAATAAAGTTTGTCCATAGGTATAAAACCCAATTTTATTTCCTTCGTTAATATATAATCCTAGATATAAAATAAACGCATACACGGCAATCACCATCCAGTTTCCTTTTCGGAAAAATGGATAGATGATCGTCAGCGCATAATATCGATACCAGACAAGCGCAAACATAACGACTAAAACAGCAATTGCCAGCAGCATAAAAGCAAAGCTGATGACCCGCTTAACCGGTTCATAATTCTTCATAGTATCTCCCGTTGTCTATCTTTCATAGCATTTTCTTTTGTATATTCCTATTGCTATGAAATGTCTGATTTACTTAGCAAATTATACCATTTTTACATATGCACGTCAACGCCTGCACCCATTCTGTTACAAAAGTGTTACATCTGCTTTTTTTTCGCCAAAATACTCCCTACGGCAGCTTCCTGAGGAAGCTTAACCCATAGCTTCTGCTGCGCATGCGGAGCACTGGCCTGCCTTACGCCTGCTTCATCCAAGATCTGATCGATGCGAAAGCAAATTTCTGGTCCTTTAGGCGGTAATAGCAGCAGCTCTTCTCCCTCTGAAAACTTACCGCGCTGCTCCACCAAAAACAGACCCTCTGGCTCCTGCGGCAGCGCTAAAACCTTTCCCACAAAATCAATTTTTTTAATATAATCAGCGGTATCATATACCTGCTGCTCTGCTCCGGGTGCTTCTATATAAAATCCTGTTGTGTAGCCGCGATGACTCACTTTCCCCAGCATTTCCTTATAGTATTGCTTCTTAGATGCATACAAGGCTGGATCTTTTTTTAGATCATCCAGTGCTTCTCTATATATTTTAGTCACCATGGCTACATATAGCGGCGTTTTCATCCTTCCCTCTATCTTAATGCTGGAGACGCCAGCCTGTGCAAGCTCTGGCAGATACTCTATCATACAAAGATCCTTGGAATTAAATATATAAGTGCCCTCTTGTCCCTCTTCAACAGGGAAATATTCTCCCGGCCGGCTTTCCTCTACTAAGTGATACCGCCATCTGCAGGGATGTGTACAGGCTCCCAGATTACTATCCCGTCCTGCCAGATAATTGCTTAACAGGCACCTGCCTGAAATAGAAATACACATAGCGCCATGTGCAAATGCTTCTATCTCCAATTCCTTTGGCGTATGCTGCCGGATTTCAGCCAGCTCCTTTAGAGATACCTCTCTGGCTGCCACCACTCTTTTAATTCCTTGCTCATACCAAAATCCAAATGTAGCATAATTAGTCGCACTCGCCTGCGTACTTAAATGAATCTCCATTTGCGGGATTACCTTCCTTGCTACAGAGATCATCCCGGCATCTGCCATAATTAAGGCATCTACTCCTATTTTTTCTAAGAATAAAAGATATTCCTCTAATCCCTCCAGATGCTGGTTATGCGCAATGATATTGACAGTAACATGTACCCTCACACCATGCGCATGTGCATACATCACGCCTTCCTTCATCTGCTGCCTATCAAAATTTTTTGCCTTTGCCCTAAGCCCATACATCTCTCCACCGACATAGACCGCGTCTGCTCCATAGAGCACCGCGGTCTTGAGGGCTTCCAAGCTGCCGGCCGGCGCCAATAACTCCATCATTGCCTCATGCCTTTCCTTGTCTGCCAGTTCTATTTTATCTTTGATATGTGCCGTTCTCAACAGCTAAGAATTCATCGTAATCACTGGTAAACAGATGCTCATTGCTTCCGTCCTCATATCCAATGAAATACAGCCAATCGCCTTCTTCTGGATTCAAAGCAGCCTGAATTGCTTCCGCTCCGGGATTACAAATCGGACCGACCGGATATCCTGTGTGCTTATAGGTATTATATCCGGAATCGACCTCTAAGTCATCATAGCTCACAAAGTCATCTCCGCTGCCCTCTTTCTTTAAAGCATACAGCACCGTACAGTTTAATCCCCAGTTAAGCCCCTCGTTCATACGATTATACAAAACTCTGGCTACCTTAGGCCGCTCTGCACTCAGCATAGCTTCCTTTTCAATTGCCGCCGCCATCGTAATCACCTGATCCATCGTCAAATTCATCGCTTCCATCTGCGACTTCCAGCCAGGATGCTGTTCCCATTTTCTTTCAAATTCTCTCAGCATTCGTTTTACGACGCCCTCTGCGCCATTTTTCGGGATAATATCATACGTATCTGGAAACAGATATCCCTCCAGCACATACTGCCGATCCTCCTGCTGCCCAAGCACACCGTAGTAATCAAAATTATAGTCAGTTTTATTGCATGCCTCTTCAAATTCAGACGCAAGACAGATGTTTTTTTCTTCCAAATATGCGCCAATCTGCCGCACGCTCCACCCCTCTGGAATAGTTATGGTGACGGAGTCTTCTTTGCCTCCTGTCTTTAATATTTCCATGATTTTGCTTTCCGGCATTCCTTTAATAAATTTATAAAGCCCATACTGAAATTCATTTTCCGCGCCTGTCAGCTTTGCCTTAATCTGAAAAAGCGTAACATTCTCAATCAGTCCCTCTTTTTCCAAAAGCTGCGCGATTTCTTTTGTATTCGCCCCTTCCGGAATATCCAAACTAATTTCCTCTCCGTTTGCGTCATATGTCTCATATTGATCGTCCTTGATAAAATTATAAGTATAGGTATATGCCAGATAAGCGACTCCGGCTATACCCAAAACACAGGTGATGACAATAACGCCCTTTTTAAAATTCCTTGCAATAAATCCCAAAATCAGGTTAATGATATCTGCCATTTTAACCTCCATTTCAAAGCGCAGCTACTAATCAGCCCTTTACTTCCATAATAATTGGAAGAATCATAGGACTGCGCTTGATTTCTCTCCACAGGTGATCCCGAAGACTATCCCGAATGAGCGCCTTGATATTATTCCAGTCCATCACATTCAACGGTGCATTTCCAGCCAGCACATGAGAAACAACCGCCCGGCAGCTTTCCATCAGCACCTCTGACTCCTTCACATACACAAAGCCTCGGCTTACAATATCGGGACCTGCTACAACTTCTCCGCTGCCGCGGTGCAGACCAATCACTACAATCATGAGGCCATCCTGAGATAAAATTTTTCGGTCTCTCAAGACAATATTGCCAACATCTCCTACGCCAAGACCGTCGACCAAGACTGGCTCCACGTCAATATATCCGCTTACCTTTGCCGAGTAGCTGTCCAGCTCCAGCACATTGCCATTGCACATAATGATAGCGTTTCTCTCATCATGCCCCAGCCCTTTAATTAAATCGGCATGCGTTCTCAGATGACGGTATTCTCCATGCACGGGCAAAAAATATTTCGGCTTAACCAAGCTATAAATCATTTTCAGCTCTTCTTGGCTTGCATGACCGGATACATGCGCATCCTCATAGGTGACCTTAGCACCCTCTACCATTAAATCATTGATTACTCGGCTGACCATTTTTTCATTTCCCGGTACCGGTTTGCTGGAGAAAATGACTGTGTCACCCTCTTTGATTTCAATGGCCTTATGCTCTCCGCTGGCCATTCGGGATAAAGCGGCCATAGGCTCTCCCTGACTTCCGGTTGTAATGATCACCAGTTCATCATCATCGTAATTTTTCATATCCGAGATATCAATCAAAACACCATCGGGTACTTCCAAATAATTAAGCTCCAGCGCTGTATTGATCACATTCACCATGCTACGTCCTACGCAGACCACTTTACGTCCATACTGAATGGCCGCATTGATAATTTGCTGCACTCGGTCCACATTAGAAGCAAAGGTTGCTACCAAAATACGCCCCTGTGCCTGTGGAAACATTTCCGTAAACGTACTTCCCACTGTACGCTCGCTCATCGTATAGCCCTTGCGCTCTGCATTCGTACTATCGCTCATGAGCGCTAATACTTTCTTATGACCCAGCTCTGCAAAACGCTGCAAATCAATCATATCTCCATGAATCGGTGTATAATCCAGCTTAAAATCTCCGGTATGCACTAAAACACCGGCGGCTGTGCTAATCGCAAGCGCTACCGCATCCCCTATGCTATGGTTGGTTCGGATAAATTCCACCTTCATATGTCCAAGCTCAACCACATCGCCCGGTTTTACCATCGTCAGCGTATAGCTCTTCAGATTAAACTCTTCCATTTTGTTGCGCACTAAGCCAAGTGTTAATCTAGTGCCATATACCGGCACTCTAAATTCACGCAAAAAATACGGCAGTGCGCCAATGTGATCCTCGTGACCATGCGTCAGTACAACCCCTTTGATCTTATCCTGATTCTGGCGCAGGTATTCAAAATTAGGAATAATCAAATCGATTCCCGGCATTTCATCTCCTGGAAATGCCAGTCCGCAGTCAATAATGACAATTTCATTTTCACATTCAATCAATGTCATATTTTGCCCGATCTGATCTAATCCTCCCAAGGGGATAATCTTAACAGACTTTCTGGGTCTCCTTGGTGCTGCTGTATTATTTTTTCTTCTATTCGTTGTCATCATCATTTTCTTCTACTTCCAAATCATAATTTTCTGAACTGCTAAATATTTCTGCTATCGTTTTAAATTCAGCTTCCGTCATCTCCGTTGTTACACCAAAAACAATTTCTGAATGCTCTACCGTGACAATAAACTCTGCCTGCTCTTTCTCACAGAGCTTAAAAATATAAGCAGCATCATCCTGTTCTTTCTCGTCTTCCTCGTCCTCTTCATAAGCCGGAATCGCTAAAATATAAGCATTTTCTTTTTGCTGCATATAATCTACTACTTCCATATCCATCGAAACTTCTTCGAGCGGATCGGTAACAATAATCCAATCTAATTCCTGTAACTCAATATGATTCAAATTCTCCTCCTCCTTTTATTGATTTTGGTGAGCATCTAAATAAGACTGCAAAATCAAAACGGCAGCCAATTGATCTACAACCTGTTTTCTCTTTTTTCGATCCATACCTACTTCTATCATAGGTTGCTCTGCTTGTCTCGTTGTTAAACGCTCATCCCATAATAAAATTTCTATCTGGTACAGATCTCTCTGCAATCGCTTTTGAAAGGCAAGTGTTTTCTCCGCTCTTTCCCCCAAGGATCCGTTCATATTTTTAGGTAGCCCTAAAACAATGGTACGCACTTCATTCTCTTCGCACAATGCGCGAATTCTGCGTACCGTTTGCTTTAAATTGACCTCTTCTTCTCTTTTAATCGTTTCAACAGGAGATGCCAAAAAACCGCTGGGGTCGCTCATCGCAACACCCACCGTTTTACTGCCATAATCCAGCCCTATAATTCTCACTGCCGCTTTCCCTTCTGATCCAGCTGATGATACGCAACAAAAGTACGCACCAATTCCTCGATAATCTCATCTCGATTTAATTTGGCTATTTTGCTGCGGCTATTATTATAGCTTGTGATATAGGCCGGATCCTCTGACATAATATACCCTACCATCTGATTCACTGGATTATATCCCTTTTGGACCAAAGAAGTATATACGTCAATCAATGTGCTTTGTACATAATCTTCCGATTCACCGACAATCTTAAAATATTGTGTATTGAAATTCTCTTCACTCATCAATTGGTACCCCCTTTAATATTTTTTCCAATCCTGCTGCTTCATGATTGGTACTGTGCATCGCTTCATAGCCCTGAATGAGAACCTCTATTTCCTCTCCGGGCTGCAGATTCTCTTTGCAGCCGCAAACTGCAACTTTCATATAGTTAGGCGTATATCCTGTCCAAGTTTCCGTTTGGGAATCCATCTCTTCCAATAAAACGGTCATATGTTTTCCCTGCATACGCTTCATAAATGCCTGGCTGCATTCTGCCACAGCCTGCAGCATTTCATCGCTGCGGATCTTTTTCATCTCAGGAGCAATCTGATCCTTCCGTCTTGCCGCAGCCGTACCTTCCATCTTTGAATAGCGAAATACATGTGCCTCTGCAAACCCTATTTCCCGCACAAAGGCGACCGACGCTGCATGCTCCTCCTGTGTCTCTCCCGGGAACCCTACAATGATATCCGTTGTGATGGCTACTTCCGGATATGCGATCCGCAGTAACCGCACTGCTTCACGATACTCTTCGGCAGAATATTTACGGTTCATTGCCCGCAGGGTTGCATCACAGCCGCTTTGCAAAGACAAGTGAAAATGAGGACATAGCTTTGCCGTCTTTTTTACCTTATGAATGAATTCTTCCGTGATCATCCTTGGCTCTAAGGAGCCAAGACGAATCCGTCTGACCTGCGGAATCTCACTGACAGCCAGAATCAAGTCAGCTAAGTCATAGCTTTGCTCTGCATCCTGCCCGTAGGAAGACAGATGAATCCCTGTCAACACAATCTCATGATATCCTCGCTGGGCTAACCCCCTTGCCTCCTCTTTACATTCAGCGATTGATCTGCTCTGCAAAGGCCCTCTCACAAAAGGGATGATACAATACGTACAAAACTGCCGGCATCCATCCTGTACTTTTAAAAATGCCCGCGCCTTTTTCTCATTTTCAGTGATCCAGAGACTCCTTTTTTGATTCGCTTCCAAAGGCTTCCCCTTTTGAAAAGCTTCTATATACGCGAGCAAATCCCCCTTGTTTTGATTGGGAACAGCAATATCAATCACGCCCTCTTGGAGTAGGCTGTCATCACGATCTACATAACACCCTGCAGCAATCACCAGTGCATTCGGATTTCTTTTTTTAGCCTGATGAATCATCTGCCTTGATTTTTTAGCGGCAATCTGCGTCACAGTACAGGTATTGACTAAATATATATCGGCCCTTTCATGAAAATCTACAATTTGATATCCGGCTCCTGTCAATAGCTCTGCCATTGCCTGTGCTTCATAACTATTTACTTTACAGCCCATATTGCAAATGGCGACTGTTTGTTTTTCTTGATTTTTCAAAGATACTGCTCCATAGATATCCATACTTCATAAATCTGCACATTGATTCTTATATTATACCGAATATGCTGAAAAATTACAATAGATTTTTGAGCGATTTGCGAATTGACGGTTTTCCTCCCGACAGGTAAGATAAAGGCAATGATTGAAAGGAGGCTAACACATGAGTTCTGTTAAAGTTTTAATCAATTCTTTTGCCAAAGCGCGGCGATTTCACCACATCATCTCTCAGTTTGACGGCGAGTTTGATCTGCTTCAAGATCGATATATCGTAAATGCTAAATCTCAGCTTGGCATATTCAGTCTTGATATCAGCCGTCCCTTGCGTCTGGATATTCATTCAGAAGATAATCTGGATCATATTTTAGAAACTATTTCTTCTTTTCTGGTTCCTTCGACTCATTAACGGTATTTTCACTCTAAAACAGCTCAGCAATCCTGCCTGTACCCGCAGAATGACTGAGCTGTTTTTATTTAGAGGGATTACTCTTGCTTTTTTTGAAGATGAATTTGCAGGCACAACTCTTCGAGCTGCTTTTCATCCACCTTTCCCGGCGCCTGGCTCATTGGACAGGAGGCATCTTTTATCTTAGGAAATGCAATCACATCCCGCAGATTCTCCTCTCCCGCCATCAACATCACCATTCGGTCAAACCCATAGGCCAGTCCAGCATGCGGTGGCGCTCCATAGGTAAATGCATCAATAAAGAAACCAAACTTTTCATAGGCCTCCTCCATCGTAAAGCCAAGGCTTTTAAAAACCCGTTCCTGAATATCACGGCGATGGATTCGCACACTGCCGCCTCCCAGCTCTACGCCATTGAGCACAATATCATACGCCTTAGCACGTACACGTCCCGGCTCTGTTTCCAGATAGGGAAGATCCT
The DNA here is from genome assembly GCA_022794035.1 of Lachnospiraceae bacterium. Lineage (NCBI taxonomy): Bacteria > Bacillati > Bacillota > Clostridia > Lachnospirales > Lachnospiraceae > Lachnospiraceae bacterium. The sequence continues at coordinate 118,349 of JAAWDX010000007.1, forward strand.
CTTCCTTAGGCATGGTAAAAGGATGATGCATTGCCAAATACCGGTTTTCTTCTGCACTGTATTCAAACATCGGAAAATCTGTTACCCATAAAAACTCATGTCTCTGCTCATCCATAAGCCCCAGACGCTTTCCTAGCTCCAGACGCAGGTTTCCCAGCGCCGTAAGCGCAATCTCCTTTTGATCTGCTACAAAAAGCATCAAATCGCCTGCACCTGCCTTCAATCGCTGCTGCAGATCCACTATCGTCTCCTCTGTCAAAAACTTTGCAATAGGAGACTTAATCGTTCCATCCTGCTGAATCGCAATCCACGCCAGCCCCTTGGCTTTAAAGAGCTTAACAACCTCTGTCAGGCTATCGATTTGTTTTCTAGGCATTGATGCGCATCCCGGTGCGCAAATTCCCCGCACACTGCCGCCGCTGGCAACTGCATTTTCAAACACTGAAAAACCGCATTTTTTCGCTAGATCCTCTACATTTACAATCTCCATATCAAAGCGCAAATCCGGCTTATCTGAGCCATACCGCTCCATTGCCTCCTGCCACGTCATTCTGCGAAGCGGCAGCGGCACCTCCCAGCCTGCTACCTCTCTGCAAACCTGCGCAATCAAGCGTTCGTTGATCTCCATTACATCATCTTCCTCTGCGAAGGAAATCTCCATATCCACCTGTGTAAATTCAGGCTGCCGATCAGCTCTTAGATCCTCATCCCTAAAGCACCGCACGATCTGATAATAGCGATCCATCCCTGCCACCATCAAAAGCTGTTTATACATCTGAGGCGACTGCGGCAGCGCATAAAAATTCCCCGGATGTACTCGGCTTGGCACCAAATAATCTCTGGCCCCCTCGGGTGTGCTCTTAATCAGCATAGGCGTCTCAATCTCCAAAAAATTCTCAGCATTTAAAAACTGCCGGATCGCCTGCGCCGTTTTATGCCTAAGCTCCATATTACGAGCCAGCTTAGGCCGCCGCAAATCCAGATATCGGTATTTTAAACGCAACTCGTCCTTAACCTCCACCTCATCCAAAACCTGAAATGGCGTCGTCTTTGCTTCTGAAAGAATATGCAGATCCTGCACCTTGATCTCTACCTGTCCGGTTGCCAGTCTGTCATTAACCGCTCCTTCGCGCTTCACCACAACACCAGTAATGGCCAGCACATATTCTGTACGCACCTGCGCTGCCGCATCAAAAATCCGTCCCGGCGTTTCCTCCTCGCTCAGCACAGCCTGCACAATCCCGGTTCTGTCTCTTAAGTCAATAAAAATCAGACTGCCCTTATTTCTCTGCTTCTGCACCCATCCCATCACCGTATGTACCTCGCCCACCTGCGCCTGCGTGATCTGTCCGCAGTAGCAGGTTCGTTTGAGGCCGTTCAATGATTCTTCCATCTGCGTTATCTCCTCTGCTTTAAGCCTTGTTGATTTTCACAATTGCTTCTTCTATCGACAGAAGCTCCTGCGTGCCCTGCTGCATACCCTTAAGCGCCACCAGCTGCTGCTGTGCTTCCTCTTCGCCAATCAGCATGGTATAAGGCACTCCTAACCTCGCAGCATATTTCATTTTCTGCTTCATCCCCTTCTGCTGATAGTACACATCCGTTTTAATATCAGCCTGACGAAGCTGCTGCGCCGCTTTTAAAGCCTCCGGCAGCTGCTGCGTCCCCATCGGCACAACCAGAACCTCTGCTAAGCTCTTTCGGCCAGCCTGCAGAACCTGCACCTCCTTCAGCTGAGAAAACAATCGTGTAAGTCCAATTGAAATGCCAATTCCCGGCATCTTTTGCTTGGTATAATATCCCGTCAGGTTATCATATCGGCCTCCGGAGCATACGCTGCCCAGATTAGGATACTCATTCAGCGTAGTTTCATAGACGGTACCCGTATAATAATCAAGCCCTCTTGCAATCGTCAGATCAATATGAAATGCTTCTTCCGGCACACCCAGCAGCCGCATATATTGAATGACCTGCGCGAGCTCTTCCGCGCCGGCGCGGAAAAGGGGGTGCTGAATCCCCATCTGCTGCAGGCTATCCAGAATCTGATCATTGCTGCCTGCTATGTGAATCAGCTGCAGGATTGCATCAATGGCCTCAGAAGTCAGCTGCATCTCCTGAAGCTCCTTGACCACATTTTCCTCTCCGATCTTGGCCAGCTTATCGATAATGCGCAGTACCTCTGCTGCCTGCTCCTCCAGACCGAGCGCAGCAAAGAATCCATTTAATAATTTACGGTTATTGAGGTGAATTGTGAAGGCGCCGAACGCAAGCTCCTTAAACACATGATAAATGACAGCCGGCATCTCCGCATCGTAAACGATGTCCAGCTCATCGCTGCCAATAATATCAATATCGCACTGATAAAACTCGCGGAAACGGCCCTTTTGCGGTCTTTCTCCCCGAAACACCTTACCGATCTGATACCGTTTAAACGGAAAGGTCAGCTCAGCTGCGTGCTGCGAAACATATCTTGCGAGCGGCACGGTGAGATCAAAACGCAGAGAAAGATCGTTATCTCCTCTTTGAAAACGATAAATCTGCTTTTCCGTCTCTCCGCCTGCTTTTGCCAGTAATACCTCTGACAACTCAATTGTTGGCGTATCCAGCGGCAAAAAACCAAATTTCTCATAGCCTGCCCGAATGATATCGACCATCTGATTAAACCGGATCTGGTCCTCGGGCAAAAGCTCCATAAACCCCGATAATATACGAGGCTGCACTTGACTACTCATGACTAATTCAACTCCTTTAATAAATTCCAATATACGCTCATCCCTTTTTGCAGCCATTGATTGCGAATGCGGTAGGCTGCTTCCTCATCCATTGCCGTTTTAATAAAATCCAGCACCAGCCTGTCATAGTCCCGCACCTGACAACACACCTCATAACGCCCTTCGCTCAATTGATTGATTTTGGCATCCACCTCCATCAGCGGGGACTCCTCCAAGCAGGAATTTTTGGCGTAATCCCGAATCTCTTCTCGAATACTGTGAGGAATACGGGCCCGAAACAATTCAACGACCTCTTCTCCCTGCGGATGCAGGGTATAATACAGCGTTTCCTGCACCATCATCTCCACAATCAGATTTCCCTCGCAAAGCTCCGCAATGTAATTCTGCATGGAAAAATAATCCATATAGTCTCGGAACAATACAAAATCACTTAGATCTGTTGCCTTGATATTCTCTTTTTCTCTAATAATGTATAAAAGAATCAGTTTATTTTCAGAAAGCTGTTGATCCATCCGGCTCCGCTCCTTCCAAAATCCGCTCCCAAAGCGCCTCTGCACCTATCTTCGTCTCTGAGGAATATGCCAGCAGATCCGCCGGATTTTGAAGCCCCAGCGCCTCCCTAAGCATTTTCTTCTGCTTCTCCAGCTGACTCTTTTTAATTTTATCACTCTTAGTTGCCACAATCACAGTAGGCACCTGATAATACCGAAGCCACTCCATCATCATCTGATCATCTGCGCTTGGTGCATGACGGATATCAATCAATAAAAGAACTTTTTTTAAAGATGCACGGTGCTGCAGATAATGCTCAATCACCTTTCCCCAGCGCTGCTGCTCTGTCTTGGAAACCTTGGCATATCCGTATCCCGGAAGATCCACAAAATACAATGTCCCGTCAATTTCATACCAGTTAATCGTTCTGGTTTTTCCCGGAGCAGAGCTAGTTCTGGCTAATGAACGGCGCCCCAGTAAAGAGTTGATTAACGAGGATTTGCCAACGTTAGATTTACCAATAAAAGCAATTTCCGGGAGACCTTCTTCCGGAAATTGCTTTATGCTGCCAGCCACTGTTTTTAAGGCTGCTTTTTGTCTATTCATGCGGTCTGTCCTTTGCGGGCGGGCGCTTTTCCGATATTATCCCGTTTCGGCTTTTCTCTTTCTTCTCCATACTGATAAATCGGTTCTCCCTTATGATCCACCATATCTGCCGTGATCGTTACCTTTTCCAGGTTATTCATGGACGGAATCTCATACATCAGATCATCCAGCACCTCTTCCATAATGGCTTTCAGTCCACGAGCCCCTGTTTTGCGTTCATTGGCTTTACGAGCAATGGCACGCAGTGCCTCATCTTCCATAACCAATTCCACATCATCCATCCCAAACAGCGTCTGATATTGCTTAAGCAATGAATTTTTAGGCTCCTTCAAAATGCGCATCAAGGCTTCCTCATCCAATAGGTCCAAGGCAACCTGCACGGGCAGGCGTCCCACAAATTCAGGAATGAGACCATACTTTAAAAGATCCTGCGGCAGCAGCTCATGAAAAATCTTTGCATCGATCTCTTGCTGCGTCTGCTGCGTACTGCCATCCAGATTAAAGCCGATCGTTTTCTGATTTGTCCTAGCCTTGATAATCTTATCCAGTCCGTCAAACGCACCGCCGCAAATAAACAGGATATTGCTGGTATCAATTTGAATAAATTCATGCTGCGGGTGCTTGCGCCCTCCATTCGGAGGCACATTGGCCACCGTGCTCTCTAAAATTTTCAGCAGTGCCTGCTGTACGCCCTCTCCGCTTACATCTCGCGTGATAGAGGGGTTCTCTGATTTACGTGCGATCTTATCGATTTCATCGATATAGATAATTCCATGCTCTGCCCGTTCAATATCATAGTCTGCGGCCTGAATGAGCTTCAAAAGTACGTTTTCTACGTCCTCGCCCACATAGCCGGCTTCCGTCAGCGTCGTCGCATCCGCTATTGCAAACGGTACATTGATAATTTTTGCCAAGGTCTGTGCCAGATACGTCTTTCCGGATCCGGTAGGACCAATCAAAAGAATATTGCTCTTTTGAAGCTCCACATCCTGAATCCGATCGCGCGCATGGATTCTCTTATAATGATTATATACGGCAATCGCCAGCGCCTTCTTCGCACTCTCCTGTCCGATCACATAATCATCCAGATATCCCTTAATCTCCTTTGGCGTCAGAAAATCTCCTGCATAAAACTCTTCTTCATACTCGGAAAACTCTTTTTCAATAATATCAGCACACAGCTCCACGCATTCATCACAGATGTATACTCCATTCCCTGCAATCAAACGCCGCACCTGTTCCTGACCTTTTCCACAAAAAGAACACGCTACTCTCTTCTTCTCATCGTTTTTTGAAGACATCCGTTTACCTCATATTATTTTTTTGTAATGATCTGATCCACAAGCCCATACGCCACGGCCTGTTCTGCTGTCAGCCAGTTATCCCGCTCGGTATCCTGCGCAATCACCTCAATCGGCTTGCCCGTATTTTCAGCCAAGATCCGATTTAAGCGCTCTCTTGTTGCTAAAATATGATCGGCCGTAATTTTAATATCGCTGGCCTGACCCTGAGCGCCTCCGGAGGGCTGATGAATCATGACCTCTGCATTGGGCAGCACAAAGCGTTTTCCTTTTTTACCGCCTGCCAGCAGGAAAGCGCCCATACTGGCTGCCATTCCTAAGCAAATTGTGGATACGTCGGCTCTTACCAGCTGCATAGTATCATAAATAGCAAGTCCTGCCGTCACAGAACCGCCCGGGCTATTGATATAAAAATGAATATCCTTATCCGGATCCTCTGAATCCAGAAAAAGCAGCTGAGCAACCACCAGACTGGCAGTAGCCTCATTGACCTCTTCTGACAGCATCACAATTCTTTCCTTTAAAAGTCTTGAATAGATATCAAAGGACCGTTCACCCCTGCTTGTTTCTTCAATGACATATGGCACTAATGCATTTCTCATATTCTCTATTCCTTTCTTTTATCCTATAAAATACCGCTGCCGACATCTTCCTATATGCACAAGAAACGACTTTAAGCCAAAGTCGTTTCTTGTAATCATATCCTGCGCGGCTCTTTCCTTCTCTATCAGGCCTTTGCGTTTTCTGCAATAAACTCCAAAGCCTTCTTTGTCTTTAGCTCAGCTTTCATACTCTCAATTTCTGCCTCGGTAATGGCGGCCTTCAGCTTGTCTGCCTCCATGCCGTACATCTTAGCCATAGACTCCACTTCTGCGTCCACATCCTCCTGTGTCGCCTCCAGATTCTCTGCCTTCGCGATCGCTTCCAGCACCAAGCTCTCTTTCAGACGACGCTCTGCTTCCGGACGAACCGATTGACGCATACCTTCTAAATTGCTGCCCGTCATCTCCATGTATTTCTGCATATCCATTCCCTGATAACGAAGCGTCTGCGCAAATTGATTGATCATTTGATCACACTGCTCCAACACCATGGGCTCTGGCATATCCATTTCCGATTTTTCTACTACCTTGCCAAGCAGCTTTGCTTTACGGGATTCCTCCACCTGCTTTGCTTTGCGCTCTTCCAATGTTTTTCTGGTATCAGCCTTGTATGCCTCCAGCGTATCAAACTCAGAAATTTCTTTTACAAGCGCATCATTGATCTCCGGCACTTCATTGTACTGAATTTTCTTTACCGTCACTTTAAACATAGCCGGCTTGCCTGCCAGATCCTTCTGATGATATTCCTCTGGGAATGTTACGTTGACCTCGCACTCATCCCCTATGTTCTTTCCTACCAGCTGATCCTCGAAGGTATCGATAAAGCTATGAGAGCCTAATTTCAGATCATGGTTCTCTCCTTTGCCGCCCTCGAAAGGAGTTCCATCCATAAAGCCTTCAAAGTCAATCGTCACAATATCATCCATTTGCGCAGCTCTGTCGGTAATCTCAACCATACGAGCATTGCGTTCGGCAGCTCTCTTAATTTCTGCCTCTACATCCTCATCCGATACAGAAGCATCCTCTGCTTCTACCTCAAGGCCTTTATACTCGCCCAGCTTCACTTCCGGTTTAACCGCTACCTCACAGGTAACCTGAATCGGCTTTCCCTCTTCGATCGTATCTACATTCACTTCCGGTCTGGACATAACCTCCAGCTCCAGCTCTTTCACGGCCTCATCATATAATTCGGGCAGCACTGCATTGATTGCATCTTCATAAAAGATCTCTTTGCCGTATGCCTTTTCGACCAGCTTACGGGGTGCTTTTCCCTTGCGGAAGCCGGGAAGCGAAATCTGCTTTTTCGCTTTATTATAAGCGACATCCATCGCCTTCTCAAACTGCTCCGGGCTAATTTCCAGAGTAAGCTTAACCATGCTGTTTTCCAGCTGCTCTACCTGATGATTCATTTCGATATCCTCCTGATGTATCTAATTGTACAATGACATTGATTCCTAAATTAGCATTATACAGTATGACCCTGTTAAGTGTCAACATGTTTTTCTTCCGATATGAGTCGTTTTCGTTTAGCCAGAAGTCCGCCGATCCGTCCGGTCTCTTTGGCCGTCAGTCCCTTCCAGCCTACTGCCTGTACCTTTTCAAAGAGCCCCAGCTCCTGGGCAATCTCATATTTCATTTTTTCCTGCGGCCTAAGTCCCTCTACTTCCTTTTGCGTCTGCGGTATTTTCCGTTTTTTCATGGTAACTCTCCTTTTATAAAACGTTTGGCCTTCCGTATTTCTTCTTGCCTCCGTGCAAAGTGTTCCACAAAAAAACCAAATTTATACAGCGTCCTGCCTGTTTTGCTAGTCAACCGCCGTTTTTCCGCGCTTTAGCTCCTCCAAATTCAAAAATAGAATTGAAAGCGCAATATATCCGTATATATTCCAGACTGAAAGCAGCACTGAAAAAATCACCTGAATAGCAAAGGAAAGCAAAGGAATGGTGATCTGAGCGGTTATACTGCTCAGCATATAGTTACATACCATCAAAGCACCGCCTGTAAGCAGTAAAATAACGGCATAATTTCCAATTGCCTTTCCCATCCGTCCCTTTAAAACAAAGGCTACATAGCGAAAGCCGTCAAATCCAAAGCGCCCGCGCAGCGCCGCCGCATTACAGATAAAGCCATGCAGCAGGTTATACATCACGGCTCCCAGCAAAATCAAAGGAAAAGCTAAAAGCAGCATTCCCGGCATCATCAGCAGCAGCCCTGCGGCCATTCCTGTGCTGAATAAAAGCAGCATCAGCAGCATAACCGTAAACGCTGCCCGCAGCCACATTCTAAGCCCCCGATAAAAGGCCGTGCCAAACGCCAGCCTCTCCTCATCAAAAATCTGATTATGTACCATCACTGCCGTAACCAGCACAGCAGCCATCTCCAAAAACGAAAGGCCGATTTCCCCTTTATAAATGCCCAGCAGCTGGTTCCATAGCTCCTCCAGGTTTTCTCCTGACAGATCGATCTGCAAAAGCGTATACTGCGTCAAAAGCTGCACCGGCAAATACACTGCAATCATCAGCAAAATAAAAGCGCCAAAACGTTCATTCAGCAGCGCAAAAGCCTGCTGCAAAATCTCCCGCAGAAGCAGCGGCCTCTCCGAAATTGCCTTATTGAACTCCCTTCGCTCTAGCATGCCGCAAGCCCTCCCTTCTGCTTTCTCTGTATCATTTCATCAATTCTGCGGATATATTCCTCCACTCCTTTTACATTAGGAACCCGCTCCAGACGGTTCTCCTCCGGAAAATATACTTTAGACACACCGCCTGCCCCAAACGCCAGAATGGTTTGTCTCTCCTCCATAATCTCAATATTATACAGCCCTTCCTTTCCCGGTATGCTGTATCCTACATTCTCAAAATTCCCCGCCATATTCTTTTGCCGGTACATATAATACGGCTGCATTCCCATCTCTGCCGCTGCTTTTGCCGTAATGCCAATCATCTGGTCAATTGTTTCATGTGAGTCCTTCAGAAGCTGCTTTGCCTGGCCCTCTTCATTCATCCGGGATGAACGCTTAATCGCCAGTGTATGCACCGTTAAATTCTCCGGCCTCAATTGTTTAACCTGCTGCATAGAATACAGCACGTCCTCCGTTGTCTCCTCCGGAAGGCCTACGATAAAATCCATATTGATCATATGAAACCCAGCCTCCCGCGCCATATAAAAGGCCTCCTGCACCTGCTGCACCGTGTGCCGGCGCCCGACCAGATCCAGCGTGCGCTGCACCATGCTCTGGGGATTGATCGAAATCCTTGTCACTCCCATCTCCTTTAACACATGCAGCTTTTCCGGCGTAATCGTATCCGGGCGCCCCGCCTCAACGGTAACCTCCCTCAGCCTTGAAAAATCGCACAGCTCATCCGCTGCCGCCAGCACCGCCTTCATCGCGTCCGGCGTCAGCGTTGTCGGCGTTCCTCCGCCCATATAAAAGCTTTGGATCCGCCTCCCCTCAAGGAGATTGGCACTTTCTCTCATCTCCTTTAAAAGCGCCTCTGTATAAGATGAAGCCCATTTATCATAAGCCCGCTGATCATGACTTCCAAAGGAGCAATATGAGCAGCGCGTCGGGCAAAAGGGGATCCCTACATAAACGCTCACATCTGTGCCGGTATGATTCTGCAAAAGCTGCCGCTCCTTATCCGCGACGGCGGCGCATAGCCTTGCCTTATCCTCCCGCAGCCGATACGCATCCTGCAAAATCTGCTCGGTCTCCGTCAGGCTCTTCCCCTGATCCAAATAAGCATAGGCAACCTTAGAGGGCCTGACCCCCGTCAAAATCCCCCACGGCAAAGAACATCCCAGCACCTCCAGTATCACCCGCTTTGCCCAGTTCTTTTCCGCCTCTCCCTGATAAATATGCGACCGCTCCTTTAAGCAGGCCTCTCTGCAAAGCAGCCCCTGCTCATCATAAAGACTGGCCTTTGTCTCTCCCTCAGAAAGAATAATCCCTCTAACGCCCTCCTGCGGCGCATCTAAAACCCGCGTCATAGGAAGTACCTGACGAATCAACGTACTCAGCTCATAATGGTGCTGCGCCGGCGCAACCAGATAAAATGTTTTCTCCACCGCTTCTCCTTCTTTTACCATAAAAACGGATTTTCCTTCCGCTCTCTGCCAATCGTCGTTTCCATGCCATGTCCCGGAAGCACCCTCGTTTCATCCGGAAGCCGAAGCAGCTTTTCCCGAATCTGCCGTATCAGCTCCGCAGCCTCTCCATGATACAGATCCGTTCTTCCTACCGAACCGGCAAAAAGCGTATCACCGCTAAACAATATCCCCGCTTCCGCATGATAAAAACACAGACTGTGATCCGTGTGGCCAGGCACCTCAATGGCCTGCCATTTTTGGCCGGCCGCCTCAAACGCCTCCTGATCCGATACATACCGTCCATTTTGCGGCAGTGCCGCAAGCAGCTCATCCAGCACCTCTGCCCCCATACTCATGATCGGATGAGAGCGCTCCTGCATATAGGCTATCTCCTGACCATGAATCCAGATGGGCAGGTGCCATTTCTGCGAAAGGGCTGCCGCGGCGCCGACATGATCAAAGTGACCATGTGTAATGGCAATCCCCTCCGGCAATAGCTGCCGGTGCTCAATATGACGGATCAGCTGCTCGGCTTCCGCTCCCGGATCTATGATCAGCGTCCGGCGCGTCCGTTCATCCGATACGAAATAGCAGTTAGCACAGTAGCTTCCTACTTCTATTTTTTCTATCTGCATTAAAACTCCTTATCGCTGTCTAAAAGCAGCGTTACCGGGCCGTCCAGCTCGGCTGCGATCTGCATATCAGCCTGAAACACCCCGGTATGCACGGGCACGGCCGCATGCTCTTTGGCATATTCCACAAATCGGTTATAGATCGCTGCGGCCTCATTCACAGGCGCTCCGCTGCTGTATCCGGGCCTGCGGCCATGCCGGCAATCTCCATAAAGCGTGAAATTAGAAACCAAAAAAACGCTGTATTCCTTGTCGGTCACTGATTGATTCATTTTCCCATTTTCGTCTTCAAAAATCCGCAGCTGGAGCAGCTTATCCAGCATATATTTCATTACCTTTTCATCCTCGTCTCCGCTCTGGATCCCGATCATAGCCAGGATCCCCTGCTGCATTTGATCATGAAAGGCCCCGTCTGCTGTCAAGGTGACCTGCTTCACCCTTTGTAAAACCATCCGCATACCCTTTTCTTTATCTCCCTTCTATCTTTTCATCATGCATTAGCGCGCAGCACGTCATACACGCCCGGCACCTGAAGCAGCTTTTTTACAAGCTGTTCAAGCTGACTTTTGGCCGTAATTTCCACCGAAATAGAAAATATATTTTCCTGATTGTTTTTGGTCCTTCTAACTGCCAGCGAATCGATATTGATATCCTCGTGATTGATAACGCTGCTGATATCCATCAGAAGTCCTTTTTTCTCTGTCGTAATCACCTGAATGGTCGCGATAAAAGTATTATTTCCTTCTGCGGCTGCGCCCCATTCCGCCTCCAGAAGACGCTTTCTCTCTTCCTCTGGCAGATTGATAATATTAGGACAATCCGTTCTGTGGATCGATACACCCCGGCCTCTGGTTACATAGCCTATGATCTCATCGCCAGGCACTGGATTGCAGCATTTTGAAAAACGGACGGCTACATCATCCAGCCCTTTAACAATAATCGCACTCTTTCCCTTATGAACCTTGGCTTCATTGGCAGAGGGCTTGTTTTCATTTCGCTCTGCCGCCCGCTGCGTCAGCTGATCTAAAAACTCCTCCTGCGTGATCTCTCGTTTTTTCTTTTTGTTATATTCTTCATACAGGCGGTTCACAACCTGTCCTTCTTTTAATCCGCCGTGACCGATGGCTGCCTGAATGGATTCCCAGTCCTTAAAGCCGTACTTTCTCTGCACGATTTCCATCCACTCCGGCTGCAACAGCTCATGTGCTGGGGGCAGGCCCTTTATTTTAATATATTTTTCAATCAGCTCTTTGCCTCTGATAATATTTTCCTGCTTCTTTTCTTTTTTAAACCACTGATTGATTTTGTTTTTCGCCTGCGAGGTTTTCGCAATATTCAGCCAATCGGCGCTGGGGCCTTTGCAGTTCTGCGAGGTCATGATTTCAACCTGATCGCCAATTCCCAGCGTATAATCCAGCGTCACGATCTTGCCGTTGACTCTGGCGCCCACCATTTTATTGCCTACAGCGCTGTGAATCTGATAGGCAAAATCAATAGGCGTGGATCCGGCAGGCAGGTTAATCACATCGCCGCGCGGCGAAAAACAATATACGCTTTCCTGAAATATGTTTAAATCATCCTTGAGCGCACTGATAAACTCATGATTATCATCCAGATCCTTTTGCCACTCCAAAATTTTTTGCAGCCATTTCATTTTTTCCAGCTCGCTGGTATCCTCGGCGCCTGTTTTGCCTTCTTTGTATTTCCAATGAGCGGCAATGCCGTACTCAGCGGTCCGGTGCATTTCCCATGTACGGATCTGCACCTCAAACGGACTGCCGTTTGGCCCCATCAATGTGGTATGCAGTGACTGATACATATTGGTTTTAGGCATGGCAATATAGTCCTTGAAACGGCCCGGCATGGGCAGATACATTTCATGAATCACGCCCAGCGTACCATAGCAGTCCTTCACGCTGTCAACGATCACCCGCACGGCAACCAGATCATAGATCTGATCCAGCGTTTTATGCTTGTTCACCATTTTTTTATAGATACTGAAGAAATGCTTAGGACGTCCGTAAACGGAGGCCTTGATATCCATTTCCGACAGCTTTTCATGAATCTCGGCCACAATCCCGTCGATATAATGCTGCCGCTCTTCTAATTTGACATGCAACTGCTTAGAAAGATCATGATACACATCCGAATGAAGATATTTTAAGCAGAGGTCATCGAGCTCGACCTTCACCTTGCTGATACCCAATCTCTCAGCAATAGGCGCATAGATATCGAGCGTCTCTCTCGCTTTTTCCTTTTGCTTGTTTTCATCCTTATAATTGAGCGTCCGCATGTTATGCAGCCTGTCCGCCAGTTTAATCAGAATTACACGGATATCCTTGGCCATGGCCAAAAACATTTTTCGATAATTTTCTGCCTGAATCTCCTGCTTATCATTAGTTTTATAGGTCAGCTGCTTTAGTTTAGTCACACCGTCCACTAAAAGCGCCACCTCATCGCCAAATTCCCTGCGGACATCCTCCAGCGTAATTTCCGTATCTTCTACCACATCGTGCAGCAATCCCGCTATGATGGACTCCAGATCGAGCTCCAGCTCCGCCAAAATGATGGCCACATGAAGCGGATGAATAATATATGGCTCTCCCGATTGGCGCTTCTGTCCCTCATGCGCCTTTTCTGCCAGCAAATAAGCCTTCTCAACCTGCGTCAGGTCAGTTGAGGGATGATACTTAAGAATATGTTCTACTAACTGATTATATAAAGGATCCATATACCTTCCTCCTGCTTCGACGATCCATAGGGATAATAAACCTATTATATACAGTTTACCCATTGATTTCAACATTTTTCTATCCAGAAGAGAAACCACTTGGCTTCCTGAAAGACTTCTTGCAGCTTTTTCCTAATTTTGTTATAATCTTTTGTAGGATGCTGCATGGCATCCCCATTATAAAGCTGATTTATTTTTAGGAGGATTATCATGATTACCATCACTATGAATACCGGTAAGCAAATCAAGCTGGAGCTCTATCCGGAGATTGCGCCCCTGACTGTGCAAAATTTTATTGATTTAGTCCAAAAAGGATTTTACAATGGGCTCACGTTTCACCGTGTCATCTCTGGATTTATGATTCAGGGCGGCGATCCCGAGGGCACTGGTATGGGCGGTCCCGGATACTCTATCAAGGGCGAATTTAGCCAGAACGGTGTGCCAAACAGCTTAAAACACACGCGCGGCGTTATTTCTATGGCCAGAGCTATGAATCCTGATTCCGCAGGCTCTCAGTTTTTCATTATGCATCAGGACGCTCCTCATCTGGACGGTGCCTATGCTGCCTTTGGTAAGGTCGTTGAAGGCATTGAGGTCGTAGATGAAATCGCTGGCTGCGAAACGGATTTTCGCGATATGCCCCTTGAGCCGCAGGTCATGACCGAGGTGACCTACACCGAAGCATAAAGTACGATACAAGACCGCAACGAATTTTCAAAGAATTGTTACAGTCTCTTCATTTTAATTTCATTTATCTTTAGTACAATACAAGCATCCCCTTCTTTTTTATGAAAGATCCCCTCTTACACAAAAAAGAGAGAAAGGCGCGTCGGATCCCCTCTGGCGCGTTTTTCTTTTCCGCAAAGAAGACTATCTTTCCGCCTCCATCTATGATAAAATAAGCTCACAGAAGCGCGGTGCGGCGTTTTATAAACCACGCCCTCATGCTAAAGCGCTTCGGAATGGAGATTAAATATGACGCAGACTTTTACTTCCCTCGGTATTGATGAGGATATCATAGCCGCCATCCGCGATCTTGGATATAGCGCTCCCACCGAAATCCAAAGTCAGGCAATTCAAAAGCTGATAAAGGGATTTGATTTAATCGGGCAGTCCCAGACCGGCACCGGCAAAACCGCCGCCTTTGGCATTCCGTTAATTGAACTGATCGACCCTGATGATAACCGAATGCAGGCTACCGTGCTCTGTCCTACCCGTGAGCTCTGTCTTCAGGTAACAGAGGAGCTGCGCAAGCTTCTCAAATATAAATCAGGCATCCGCGTCATCCCGATCTATGGCGGGCAGCCCATCAGCCGCCAAATTCAGGAGATGAAGAAAGGCGTATCTATTGTTGTCGCCACACCCGGACGTTTTCTGGATCATCTTCGCCGCCATACACTTCGTCTGGATCAGGTACAAATGGTTGTTCTGGATGAAGCAGATGAAATGCTGAATATGGGATTTCGGGAGGATATCGATCTTATTCTTTCTCAAATGCCGACGCCCAGACAAACGGTTCTCTTTTCTGCTACTATGTCGGAGCCGATCCGTCAGCTCGCTGCCTCTTATATGGAAGCGCCGATCGAGATCCGCACCACTCCGCAGGATCAGCTTACCGTAGATCAGATTGAACAGGTCTATTTTGAAATGAAGGCTAAAATGAAACCAGAGGCTCTGCGCCGCCTGCTTGATCTCTCGCGTCCGGCCGGCTGTCTGATCTTCTGCAATACCAAAAAACAGGTGGCCGCTCTCACAGAATTTCTTCAGAAGCAGGATTACCCCGCTGACGGCCTGCATGGTGATCTGCGGCAAAGTCAGCGCGACCTTGTGATGAAACGCTTCCGCAAGGGAGAAATTGCCATTTTAATTGCAACGGATGTTGCAGCGCGCGGTCTGGATATCCAAGGAGTTGAGCTTGTCATCAATTATGATATTCCAGAGGAGCCGGAGGCCTATGTTCACCGTATCGGCCGCACGGCCCGCGCAGGACGCAGCGGTACTGCCTATAGCTTTGTTGTCGGCCGCGAGCTTAGCCGACTGCAGCAGATCATGCAGTATACCGGATCTATGATCAATCCGCGCCGTCTCCCCACGCTTCAGGAGATAGAGGAGGCGCATAGAGTCCATCTCTTAGATCAGCTTCGCTCTCTTATTAAAGAGGGAAAAAATGCCAAATATCAAGGCACCGTACAGCATCTAATGCAGGAGGGGTACTCTGCAGAGGAAATTGCCTCTGCTCTTTTGGCTCATATTCTCTACACGCCTGATGCCCCTTCTTCTTCTTCGGAAGATACCTTTTCCAAAATGCCGACCAAGGTAAGCCCTGATGATTTTCAAAATGCTTCGATGGTCAAGCTGCATCTCAATTTGGGCAAGCGGCATAAAATCCGCATCAAGGATATTGTCGGCAGCATCGCCGGAGAATGCGGCATTCCTGGTTCTGCTTTGGGACATATTGATATTTTAGAAACCTTTTCCTTTGTAGAAATTCCTTCTTCCCTGGCTGCAGAGGTAATCGAAATCATGAATGGAAATGAAATTAAGGGAAAAAAAGTAAAAATTGAGCTTGCTGAAAAGCGTTGATACACATTTTTAAGTGTGAAGAATAGGAGGTTATAGTATGAAACGACTGACACAACTTTTAACAGGTATCCTGACACTGGCGCTAACCCTTGCCTGCTTTTCCTTGCCTGCAATGGCAGATGCCGCTGCCGGTGATACGGTAGCCATTTTAGGAGAAGATTTGGATGATGAAGAACGCAGTGCCCTTTTATCTCAGTTTGGCGCTACCGAACAAACCGTTTTACTCACCATTTCCAATGCAGAGGAGCATGAAGCGCTCGATGCTTTAATTCCCTCCGGACAGATTGGCACCAAAGCGATCAGCTCCGTCATGATCACTTATAAAGAGCCCGGCTCTGGACTGCGTATTCAAATGAATCATATTACGTATGTAACCCCCCAAAGCTATGCGGATGCATTGACCACGCTGGGGATCACCGATGCCGATATCTTAGTATCCGCTCCCTTTGATGTCTCCGGTACAGCAGCTCTGACCGGTATCATGAAGGGCTTTGAAAAGCTTACCGGTCAGACGATCGATGAGGATGTGAAGGCTGCCGTCAATGAAGAGGCTCTTGTCTCTACTGACCTCAGCCAAGAGCTTGCTGAAAATCAAGGCGATCCAAACGCACAGGAAACGGTCTCGGATATTATCAGTGATATTAAGCTGGAAATCAGTGAAAAAAATCCTCAAACAACCGAAGAGGTCGAGGCCATCATCCGCGAAGTTCTCCAAAAACACGGCATCACGATTTCCGACGAGCTTTTTCAGCGGTTAGTATCTTTATTTGATAAAATGAAAGATCTTGATATTGATTGGAAACAGGTTGCCAAAAGCATTGAAACCAACGCCAATCAGCTTTTTAACGATTTGATTCAAGGCGCTCAGTCAGAAGAAGCCCGCAGCTTTTTCCAAAAAATCGGCGATTGGTTTGCTGATCTCTGGGCTCAGATTAAATCCTGGTTCTCCTAATTGTTCACCGGCGGCTGCCTAACTTTATTCAGCTAAATGCAGATGGTTTCCGCCAAAATCAGCAAAAATAAAAAAATGGTGGAAAAAATTCCACCGCTTCAGGCTTACGCCAGGCTTGGCGTAAATCTGCCAATTGACGTAAAAAATTCTGTTATTCTGCTGTCTTCCGCCATATGTGGCTGAAAAGACTCAGCCACATATGGTCAGTAAATGAGCTGTGGCTGAGTTTTTTCAGCTATAGATTGTTTCTTCAGCCATGGTTAGCATAAAAAATTGAGCTATATCGTCCATTTCCGCCATTGGCGGCGGAAGAAAAGGCTTACAGAATGCGATAGCAAAGCAACGTCTTTGTCGCTTTCCTTTGATTCTATTTTTCTGTCTGTTCTATCCTTTTGCGCCCTGCCAGTAAAATCCCGCCGCCGATCACAAATAATAGGATAATACTTAAAATGGCATAAGAGGAGCGGCCTGTAATTGTTGAAATCACGGAATAAAGAAGCGGCCCCATGACGGATGCAAATTTCCCGAAAATTTCAAAGAAGCCAAAATACTCATTGGACCTTTCTTTGGGAATCATTTTTCCAAAATAGGAACGGGACATTGCCTGGATTCCTCCTTGGGAGGTGCCGACTAAAACGGCTAAAATCCAGAAAATCACAAGTGCCTGATGATTTGTTAAAAATGCCTGTTCCATACCAAAGCCCATGATAAATCCTAGAATGCATACCAGTGTATATACGCCGATACCCATCAGGATCACACGGATGCCGCCGATTTTTTCGCCCAGCTTGCTAAACCAAATCGCAAAGGGTACGGCGACGATCTGCGTCACCAGCAGCGCTAATACCATGCCGGTAGAGCCTAATCCTAAGCTCGTTCCATAGGCGGTAGACATTTTGATAATCGTCCCTACGCCATCGATATAAAAGAAATAGGCAATCACAAAAAAGCGCAGACGTTTATCTTGCCAAATTGCTTTGGCTGTGTGGGCAATATTGTGAAAGGTCTCCTGCAGCACACCCTTGCCCTTACTCTCCGTATGATATTTCTGTTTTACATGGCGTAAAAAAGGAATGGAAAAGAGTCCCCACCATACTACAGTAATCACAACAGAAATCCGCACTGCTTCTGCATTCGACAGACCTATTTTATCGTGAAGCATGACCAGCGCAATTGCAATCAAAAAGGGAATCGTGCTGCCTCCGATGTATCCCATCGCATAGCCCCACGCCGAAACTCTGTCCATCCGCTCCTCATTCGTTACATCCGTCAGAAATGAATCATAACATAGACACGAGCCGCTGAAGCCAATCGCACCTACTACATAGGCGCTCAGCAAAAGCCGCCAATCTGTAATCAGTGCGCAGGCTGCCGTCCCCAGCATTCCCAAAATCCAAAACACGATAAAAACTTTCTTTTTATTTCC
This sequence comes from Lachnospiraceae bacterium, assembly GCA_022794035.1. Classification (NCBI taxonomy): domain Bacteria; kingdom Bacillati; phylum Bacillota; class Clostridia; order Lachnospirales; family Lachnospiraceae; species Lachnospiraceae bacterium. The sequence continues at coordinate 136,495 of JAAWDX010000007.1, forward strand.
TTTTCGGTCTCCCAAGGCGCCTACAATCGGGGCCAGAATTGCCATGACCAGCGTGGCAGCGGAAGATCCGTAGCCCCACCAAATATCTCCGCTTTCTCCTGCCACTCCTGTAAAATAGATAGGAAACAGAGCCGCCATCATAATCGTTGCAAATACAGAATTGGCCCAGTCGTACATGATCCAGCTTTTTTCTTCTCGGCTAAACTTTTTCGTATCCATGGGAAACTCCTTTATTAAATTGATTTGTAATATTTTTATTATATCATTTTGACATTTCATGTCAAGTTTTCTGTTTTTATGATATAATATGCTATTCCTATATGGTGAAATCTGGGATATACTACAAGCAGCTTATATACTTTTGATCTTAAGGAGCTAACTGATATGCGCAAAAAATCAAACTTTGATTATGATTTTTCAGATATGGGGCGTCGGATCCAAATTCGCCGCAAAGAGCTGGGGCTAACCCAGGAACAGCTTGCTGAAAAAGTAGACTGCAGTCTCACTCACCTTTCCCGCATAGAAGGTGGGTCAAGACCCAGCTTAGAGTCTTTGATCCGAATTAGCACACTACTGGGCTATAGCCTCGATGATTTAACCGGCCTATACCCTGCTAAAAATCCTTATTTAAAAGAACTTTGTGATCTTTTCCTACAGCATTCTACGGAAGAGCAGCAGATGGCACTTCATGCAATGCGCCACTTTTTTCATCTGCTGGATCAAATTAAAGCACGTGTCAAACAAAAGGAGCCTCTCTCCTACTCTTCCGTCTCTTCTGAAAAAGTCACAGAAGAAACCTGTGCTAAGCCCTGAAACTGCCGCCCCGTATGATCAAGCTCATACGGCGGCTGATACAGAAGCTCAGACGCGCACCCAATCGTATAGCCCTGCTCCTCTAAACGGCTCAGCAGCTCATCCAGTGCCTGCGCTGTATATTTCGTATCATTATGAAATAAAATAATCGCGCCGTTTTTAAGCTCCTTATGGTTCAGCACCTTCTCCTGGATTTCCGCTACGCCGTATTCTTTCCAGTCCAGACTGTCTACCGACCACTGGACGACCTCATATCCTAAATTTCTGGCTGTGCGCACCACCTCATTATTATAGGATCCATACGCCGGCCGGTACAAAACAGGCGCCGCTCCTAAAAGGCGCTGCATCTCAGCCTCCTGATCCTCGATTTCTTTTTTTAATGCCTCTCCCTTTAAGCTAACCGGATCCAGATGCTGATCGCCGTGATTGCCGATTTCATGACCAGCATTATAGATCTTCTTCGTTTCCTCTGGATGATTACGAATCCAGCACCCGCATAAAAAGAACGTTGCCTTAACCTGGTGAGCCGCCAAAATGCCAAGCAGCGCATCCGTATCACTAGCTCCTGCCGCCGCATCAAAGGTAATGGCAATTCTCTTTTCCGGCGTCTCTACGCTATAGATCGGCAGCTCGCGCACTCCTGTGCTGGATACCTCCAGCGTCTGCAGCCTCCAGCCATCCAGTACGGCTACCGCACAGGCAATAAAAAGCAGTACGCCGCACAGCATAAACCCCAGTGTTCTTTTTGTAATCACCCAAAACATAGTCATTCCTCATTTTTTATTCTGCTGTTTAAGCTATATGCGCTTTTCTTGTCCATCTTGTCATTCAAATTTCAAATACAACAAGGATCTTTCTATGAAAAAACTATGCTCCCTTTTCTTAATCGGTATACTGCTGTTAACCGCCTGCCAAAAGCCGCAGGCCCAAACCTCTGTCTACTATGACTTATTTGATACCTATTGCCGTTTTACTGCTTACGGACTCAGCACTGCTGAATTTGAGACCGTTTCCGAAAAACTGCATGCCTTTCTGCTGCAGTTTCATCAGGAAACCGACATCTACCATCCCTATGACCATATCACCAATCTTTACAGTATCAATCACGCCGCAGGCGAAAAAAAGCTCACGGTCTCTGATCAGCTGATGGCTTTTCTGTATTTTTGTCAGGATGCCTACACGGTCTCACAGCAGCGGGTTAATGTGATGCTTGGCGCCGTCACAGCGCTTTGGCATCTGGGACGCGAACAAAATACCGTTCCCGATCTGTCATCCCTAACCAACGCCAAGCAGCATACTCAGATAACCTCGCTACAACTAGACGCTGATGAAAGCACGGTCTATATCTCAGATCCTCTAGCCTCTCTTGATGTAGGCGCTTTAGCTAAGGGGTATGCCGGGCGTCTGGCCGTCGCGTTTTTAAAGCAACTTGGCGTTGAAAATTTTTTACTGGATCTGGGCGGCAACCTATGTGCATACGGAGCCCCTTCCGGCCGCGATCAATTTACCATTGGCCTGCAGGACCCCTCTGGCGAAGAGGGCACCTATGCCTGTACAAAACAGCTTCAGAATCAATGCGCTGTCACCAGCGGTGATTATCAGCGGTTCTATGAAGTAGAGGGAATAAAATATCATCACATCATTGATCCGGATACCCTTTTTCCTTCCGTCTATCATCACTCCGTCACGGTAATACACGAAGACTCCGCTATGGCTGACCTTCTTTCCACCGCTTTATTCTTATTACCGGAGGAAGAAGGCACCGCCTTAGCGGAGTCCTATGACGCAGTCGTCATCTATTTAGATTAAGCTGCTTTTTTATTTAATGATTTGATCTGTTTCCATTTTCCGGATCGGAACCGTGCAAAAATCAAGGTAGTTCTCAAGATCTGATCCAGCGCCATCGCAATCCATGCGCCTTCCAATCCCATTCCCAAGCCATGAATGGCAAAAATTGCAAATCCAGGACGCACCAATAATACCGTAATAAAGGTCACGATTGCAGTTGCCTTGGTGTCACCGGCACCTCGCAATCCGCCGGCAATGATAAACTGAGAGGACTGGAACGGCTGAATAAAGGCCATAACCATTAAGATCTTAGCTCCCATATTGACAATCTCAGCTTCATTATTGTACATGGCCACAATATTGCCGCCGAAGAAGAAGAATACACAGGCAATGCCCAATGCAATGATAAATCCAATTCTTCGTGTTCGCTTACAATATGCCTGTGCCATGTCCGGCCGCTTTTTCCCTAAGCTTTGTCCTACTAAGGAAGTCGCAGAAACAGCAAAGGCCTGACCGCTCATAAAGGAAAGCGCCTGAATATTCATACATACCTGATGAGTTGCATAAGCAATGGTTCCCAGAGAAGCAACTGTTTTAGTATAGATAATCATACCGGCACGCATCACCAGCTGCTCAATCATAGCCGGGAAGCCAATCTGGAAAATTTTCTTAAGCTCCTGCCAGTTTGGCTTAAAGCCTTCTCTGACATTCAGATGCAAATACCGCTTTCCTCTCATAATATAGAAAAAGGCATACGTAAAAGCAACAAACTGTCCGATAATTGTCGCCAAAGAGGCGCCTGCAACTCCCATTTCCGGGAATCCAAAATGTCCATATATCAAGAGGTAATTAAAAATTACATTGACAATATTAGCCGTCATATTGTATATCATAGCGGTTCTTGAATCGCCCACGCCTCTTAGCGAGGCTGTCACTGTAGTTGTCAGCGCCATGAAAACAAATCCGATCATCTGAATCCGCAGATATGTCACGGCTCCCTCTAACGCCAGCTCATCCTTAGCGCCCATAAAGATGACCATCGGTCTTGCAAATATGTAGCCAAGTACAGAGGCCAGCGTGGAAAATACAAATGTCAGCAAAATCGCCTGTCTTAAGATCATATTGGCCTTCGCCTGTTCGCCGGCTCCCCGATACCGCGCCACCATAGCGGTTGCACCTACGTTCATAGCCGTAAACATGGTCATAAGCAGGAATTTAGGCTGTGTTGTCAGCCCTACGGCTGTTAATGCCCACGCTCCCAGCGATCCTACCATCATCAGATCCACCATAGACGCCAGTTGCGTGAGCATAAGCTCCACAAAAGACGGCCATGCAATTCTGACAATATCTTTATATAGCATCCCCGATGTAACCTCAGGGGGAAGTGTATTGGAAACCTTTTCGTTTTTACCAAAACCTTCAGCGCTGTCATCTCCAAATTCTACTTCATCCAGCGCTGTTTTAATCATCTTAACTTTTTTTTCTTCTGCCTGTGCTTCCGCCATTTTATCCTCCTATTCTAGCACCTCAATTTAGTATACTAGTATAGTATATAGGAATCTTTCTTAAATGTCCAGCACTTTTTAAAATATATTTAAAAAACTTCTTCCTTGCTTTCCTTCAGCATCTGATTGATTTCTTGAACTGGATCGGCAGTAACTCGGCTTGCCTGCTGCTTTACCGGCGCCGGAGACCACTGCATGGCAAATGCCAGACCTGCTTCCTGAAACATAGAGATATCATTATAACTATCTCCAAAGGCTGCTACCTCTTCTTTAGAAAATCCCTTTTGCTTCATGAGCTCTCGCAGCGCACTGCCCTTGCTAACGCCTAAAGCCGTAAAGTCCATCCAAGACCTGCCCGAGACCACTGCCTGAACCTTTTGATCCCACCGCTCTGCCAAGTCCGCACTGACTTTGTCGATTCCCCCTTCCCTAAAAGCAGAAACCTGCAAACAAGCTTCCGGGATCTCTTGTAGATCACGCACAATTTGAACGGGATAACGCACTAGCTCTTCCATACGATGCCGATATCTTTCTGTTTTCGGCTTTATATAGCAATACTGAGCCGATGTAATTAAAAACTCACAGTCTGCCTGCTGCTCAATGTCCTGCGCAATCGCCAGTGCCGTTTTTCTTTCTAACGGATTTTGATATAGAACCCTTTCATTTTGCAGCATGAGCGTGCCATTGGCACAGATAAAAATCATTTGCTCCTGCAAGGGGCCCCAGAGCCCCTTTAAACTCATATAGGGCCTTCCTGATGCAACAACCATCAAGAGGCCCTTTTGAATGGCCTGAGCGGCCGTATGCAGAACGTTTTCTTCTAAAGCATACTGACCGCTCGGCAAAAGTGTACCATCCATATCGCTCACGATACATTGTATCCTACTCATACCGCAGCGCCTCAATCGGATTCAGATTAGAAGCCTTTACAGACGGGATCAATCCAAATACAATGCCGATAATCACAGAAAATAAAACCGAGATCACAATAGAAGGAATACTGATCGCCGTCATCGTTTCCGTCATAACCGCGATCACCTTCGCTAAAATGAGGCCGGTAAAAATTCCCAGAACGCCTCCAATGCTGGTGAGCACCGCTGCCTCTGTCAAAAATTGACCCAGAATTTTACTCTTCTGTGCTCCCAAGGCTTTCTTCAGCCCGATCTCCCGTGTTCGTTCTGTGACGGATACCAGCATAATGTTCATAACGCCAATGCCGCCTACCAAAAGAGAAATACTGGCAATCCAGATCAAAAGCTGATTCGTAGAATTGCTCAGCTCCTGCAGCTGTTTGGCCTGCTCGAGCAGATCCTCATTCTTATATAGCAGATTGTTTCCCTCTGTATACCCGGCGCCCTGCTCCTCCTCAGTCATCACCTCGTCCGCTGCCGCTGCTTCTACGGCAGAAAGTCCGGCATTAGCATTGAGGATTTCCGCTGTTTTTTTGCCTGCCTGCGTCATATCATCGGTTGAAGCTGCTTTAACCGCAACTGTCTGCGGCTCATCATACTGATATAGAACAGGCCACATAGAATCCGGCACCATCACATTGCCTGCGTTTCCCTGCCCCATATACATATAATATTCCTCTTCGGTCTGAATCACTGGCTGAAACGATTTCGACAAATTCACAACGCCAATCACCGTAAAGGGCTCTTGGCGAATCTCAATCGTTTTTCCAATGGGATCCTCATCCTGAAACAGTGCCTCCGCTGCGGCCTGATCCAATATAGCCACCTTGCGGCCCTCTGTATAATCCTTTTGTTCAAAACCCCGGCCTTTTTCCAGACGATATCCAAAGACGTCCATATAATTTGTATCAATTCCCAGCACATTGCCTCCGCTCAGCGCAATATCCATATGATAAACAGCATTATATTCCGAGCGGGTATGGTACAGACTTGCATTTTGCACTTCATCTAAATCTACAATCTGCCCTCTGACGTCCTCTGTGATCACAGGAATCTCCGATGGAATCGTTTCATAGGTAGGATCCAGCTCATAGCTGCCTCTATAAAGCTTGACTTTGACCGTGTTCGTACCCGAGCCAATCAGGTTTTGCTTAATCTGCTCATTGGTACCTGTTATGGTCGATACAATCGCAATAATAGAAGCAATGCCAATGATAATTCCCAGCATCGTCAGGAAGGATCTCATTTTATGCGACCAAATCCCCTGGAAGGATAATCGGATATTTTCTATCATAGTATGTGGCTCCTTCCTTTAATAATAATTTTCTTGGGCAATCTCTGTGCTCAGTCCCTCTTTTGCCAGATTGCCATACGGAAAAGCAATGTAATCCTCCATGCTGAGTCCTTCTTTGATTTCTGTATAATAGCCGTACAGGCTTCTTCCTTTTATAACGGGCTGTTTGATCAGCTTTCCATCTTCGCCCTGCTTCATCACATAGCTTTCGCCCTGTTCGGTCCGCACATACATATTAGGGATAAAAAGCGCCGACTCTGTTTCTCCGCTCTCTGATTCTCCCTGAATACTGATGCTCACGCCTTCACCATTGCTTAGCCCCTCTGTTTCATCAATAAAAGCAGTGAAGCGATAGAAAGAGACATTGGGGTTTCCTTCCGAATAGCTGTAATATCCGTCCGTTTCCGGATAATCCGAAATTTCTGTGATCTGTCCTGTATAGCTCATGCCTGTCATCCAGGAATTGATCACAATGGCCTGACCTGCCTGTACCTTTTCAAGCTGCAGCTCTCCCATGGTCCCCGTCACATAAAATCCTTCATCAGCCGTGACGACAATATACGGACTTCCCATTAGATTTTCCGGGTCGCCCACTGATTTTACAACGCCGTTTACTGTGCTTTTTACTGTAGCATCCGCTAACTGCCGCTCTGCCTTTTGATAAGCAATCTTAGCCAGCTTTAAATCAATTCCTTTTTCGGTGTACTCGAGCTCTTTCTCGGAGATCATCCGATCGAGTTCTTCTCTTGTATAGCCGCCGGGCACAGGATCCGGAATCGGGTCCGGTTCAGGCTCCGGTTCGGGTTCAGGCTCTGGCTCTGGTTCGGGCTCTGGAATTACCGGCGCCTTATCCGCTGTGAGCAGATAAATGCCGCCCTGTGTTAAAGAAATCATCACCACGCCATCTTCATTTGCCGTCAGCGCTGCATCCACTTCTGGATGCGTAATCCCATTAAAATGAAGATCCTGTGTGCTCATCGTTCCATTTAACGGATAATGAAGCTCATAGGAAGCCGGCCATTCCTGCTGCAAAACTGTTAAAATGGTAACCGTATCCCGAATGACTCTTCGCTCTACCTGCAAAGAGAAGGTACTGCCTGCCGGGAGTGATTCTGCAGCCGTTAAATCCGCAATGAGCGCATAGGCCTCTTTTCCCTCTTCCTGTATGGAAAAACGAACGAACTTTCCTTTTAAAGTTTCCCATTCCTCCGCCGTAATTTCTCGTTTCTCATCCTTGATCTCATAGCGCAGTGGATCCTCTTTTGTACCGCTGCCCGCAGGCTCCTGCGGCGGCTGCGGTACATCCGGCTCCGGCTTTGAAGACTCATCTGGGGCAGAAGAATCTGAATGATCACCGGATTCCTGCTGATCGCCTATGCCTGTCATAGAAGAAGAAACCGATGAGGCAGGGGTATTTTTCAGTTTTTCAATTTCCTGCGCCAGCATCTGCTGATACAGCTCTGCTGAGTCGATGCTGATTTTTTGTCTTTCCAGCTCTAATTCCTTTAAAGTGCTGTCATAGGTCAAAATAGGATCTCCAATCTGAACTTCAGCCCCCTCTTCCACATACACCTGCTTAACCGGTGTTGTGGCATCCAGATAGATTTCCTGTGTCTTGGCTGTCTGAATATACCCGCTGGTCATAAGCGAATCGTCCATCCCGCCTCCGCTGAGCATACTCACCGGCAGCACCTTGGCTACTTTAGCGCTTCCGCGGGAAACTGCCAGCCCGATTCCTCCGGCTACTATGCTCACGCAGAGCAAAGCGGACAGACAAATGGTAATGATTTTTTTTCTACTCATAGTCTTCCTCCTGTACATAGCCCCGGCCTGTTCGTTCTTCCATGATCTTTCCATCGCGCAGTACAATAATGCGCTTCGCACATTCTGCAATTTCCGGCTCATGTGTAATCATAATAATTGTAACGCCTTCTCTATTTAGTTCTTCAAAAAGCTTCATAACCTGAATACCGGCTTTTGTATCCAGTGCACCGGTAGGCTCATCCGCTAAGAGAACCTTAGGATGATTCACCAAAGCTCTGGCAATCGCTACTCTCTGCTGCTGTCCTCCGGAAAGCTGATTAGGCCTGAAGTTAAGACGCTCGCCAAGACCTACGCGCTCCAGCGCCTCCTTAGCCATCGGCTCTCTTTCCTTTCTGGGGACGCCGGCATAAACCAGCGGCAGCTGCACATTGGATAATGCTGTCTCTTTCGGCAGAAGATTAAACTGCTGAAAAACGAATCCAATCAATTGATTACGAATTTCAGCCAGCTCCTTTTCTTTTCGGCTCTGTATATCCCGCCCGTCCAGCTCATACCGGCCTGTCGTAGGCAGGTCCAGACATCCGATCAAATTCATCAAGGTTGTTTTTCCTGATCCGGAAGGTCCCATGATGGCGACATATTCTCCTTCGCCCACCTCCAAATCGATCGCTTGAAGCACCGGAACCGGCAATTTTCCCTGCTGATATGTTTTGGTAATTCCTTCCAACTTTACCATCTTCAATCTCCCTTCCGATGCAATCAGCTTATCGCTACTGGCGCACCTTCCTTGACCGTATCATCCGGCCATGCGATATAGCTCTCCTGTGTCAGACCCTCAAGGATTTCATACTGGCCCATGCTTTCATCATATTGTCCCAGCGTAACCGCCTGCTTTTGAATCTTGCCTCCGTCTTCTGTCCATACCGTATAGCTGCCGTCTTCTTCCTGCATAAGGTAGCCCTCATAAATCCAAATGCCTTCCGTATGAACCGGCACTGATTCTCCTACTTCAATATAAACATGCTGCCCCAGCATCAAGCCTTCATAGGAATCCAGCACAATATAAAAGGGATATTTAGACGACTGCAAAGAGGTATCCCCGCCCATACCGCCATAGTAATTATTCTGATTTCCCTGACTTGCATTTTCTGTATCAATTTCTGTAATGGATCCGCTCCATACCAAATCCTCTCTCACTCTGGAACGAACCGTGACGGCCTGCCCTTCTTGAATCATATAGATATTTTGTTCATTAATCAGGCCTTTTACGCGATATTCCCCCGTCGCCAGAATGGTCATGAAGCTTTTCGGATTTCCATACTCATCTGTTGTGCCATTTTCTTCGATAGAACGCACAACACCTGCCATCGTTGTCGTAACAATGGCCTGCTCAATGCTCTTTTGTGTTTTTTCAATCTCCATGGATTTGACTTTGCGTTCATATTCTGATTGCTTCAGATTGGCATTGCTCTCCTGGATCTGCATCGTATATTGCAGCTGCTGATCACTGGGAGCGTTTGCCTTTTCCCGTTCCAGCTCTGCAATTTTTTGACGCTGGCTCTCCAAGCTGTTGTCCAGCCTTTCCAGCTCTAGCTTTTGCTGCTCCAGCGACATACTGAGTTCCTCTGTATCATAGCGAAAAAGAGCATCGCCTTCTTTGACCTCATCGCCTTCCTTGACAAAAAGCTCTGCCACTGTTCTGCCGTCCTCTAGACGAATCTCCAATGTTTTCTGCGGTTCAACCACGCCGGCATACCGATTCTGAAGACCCTGCTGCGCTTGGTTAAGCCCCATTAGTTCTGATATCTGTGTGACAAATACTGCATCCTGCGATGCAGCCTCTCCGGAGCCGCGCATCCAGAAAAAGCTGATTGCAATAATCAGGGCCCCCAGAGCAGCGCCTCCTATCATAAGCCATACCTTTTTTTTCATCGAAATCCTCCTATTCGAAGCATACTTTGCTAAAAGCATTGTAGCATATTCCCTGCTTAATTGCACTGCTCTAAAGTGTAAAATTTTTGAATATAATTCTTAAAATTGCTTTAACTCTGTATATTTCAACTTAATCATGACATTCCCGCAGGCATCTGGACGGGTCAACATCGACCAAAATGATATCCTCTCCGATCTTGCAAATTTGTTTCCATTCAATCCAGTACTCGCTTTGCGTTCCGAAAAAGCCAAAAAGCTTTCCGGGCTCCGGCACCATCACAGCACAGATTTCTCCGCTGCAGGCATTGATCTCCAAATCCTGAATATGACCAAGACGGCTACCATCCCGCACATTGATTACATCCTTGCAGGATAGTTCTGAAAATCGTATCATGATACATCTACCTCTTTTTTATTTTCATTATATGTGCTTTTAAAGACCTCTCATTCCCTTTTATATGAATCTGCATACAAAAAGGCCCCGACCATTTTTTCTGATCAGGGGCCTATCTATTTATTATGAATGCAGTGATTTAGTAAAATGAAGAAGTCTGTGCATCTTAACTATGATGAGGATTCCGACTAAAGACTCAAGCCCCAGCAATATATAAGGGAGTACCGGCACCAAACTTAAAATAGGACTGCATATCTCGCATATCAGGATCAGAATCAGCGCCGTTTCCATCAGCTGATCCTGCTCACTTTTCTCCTTGCTGCCAGTTAGCCTTTTATGCGCCTGATATAGGCTACGTACAAGCAAAAATTGTCCGATAGCCGTTAAAAGAGTAAGCACAATCGAAATCAGATAAGATGTTCTTTCCGCTCCCGTGATGACGGCCACTGCCGCTACCGCGATGCTCAGCAGCAAAATTCGGGAAGAGTAGATCTTTTGATACTGCCATCCTCTAAAAACAGCAATAAACAAAAGAATATATCCAAAAAGATCCGGGAAAAAATCAACTCCGCCCATCCACACATCGATATATAAAAACAAAAGACCTAAGATTACCAGCATAGATTACTCCCCCACACTTGACTCCTCTGCGCTTTCCTCTTCTGGCACAGGATCCTCAGACATGTCACCGCTTCCTTCCGGTTCGATGACAAGCTCGTTTTTCAACAGGATTTGCACCGCTTCCTTCACATAGGCAGGCCGCAGAATACAAAAGAGCATCCCAAGAGCTAAAATGAGGGCGGCGATCGCTAGCCCGATACGCATGATTCTATTTTTCATTTTTCAGAATCCTTATCCTCTGCTGTAATATGCGCGAGGCAGTGCAGCGCTCTGCTGCACAAAATATAGGAGAGCAGACCATCCTCTTTCGGCTTGGAGGCCTCGACCGCGACCACACCATCAAATTCTAAGCCCTTTGCAAAATAGACCGGCATGATCAAAAGCGATGCTTCCGTGGAATCCTTTTCTGTACTCACAAGCTGAGCCTCTAGTTTATCCTTTAACAGTGAGTCGATGATGCGCGCCTCCGCAATGGTCTGGCACAAGATGGCGCAGCGCTCCATGCCTGCTGCCTGCTGCCTCTTGACCTCCTGCACGATCTGCTCTGTCAGCTGCTCTGGCGTCTGAAATATCAGATGACGCACCGGTTCTCCGCTTCTTTCGACTGCTCTCATCGCATTCTCTCTTTTAAGAAGTCTCCGGGCATATTCGATGATTTCCTTCGTACTGCGATAGCTTAAATCCAGCTCATACACATGAAGCTTTTGCCGCTCTGCGGGGCTGAGCGCTTTCTCCCATTGATCCATCATACTGTTGTGGGCACTGCCTTTAATCTTCTGCCGGGTATCCCCTACAATTGTATAGCTCTCGGCGCCGGTCAGCTGCTTGAGAACATAAAATCCAAATGCTGATATATCCTGGGCTTCATCGATGACTAAATGCCGAATGGGGTAGGCTCCCTTTCCTTCCAGCTTTGTCTTGACATAAAGCAAGCCGACCAGATCATCCTCTGTCCAGGGCGCATCCTCCGGCTTTTGCACGGCCTGTGCATACCACGCCTCCTGCTCCGGCAGCACATACAGACTGCGCAGCCCTTTGGTGAACTGATACACTTCCCGCAAATACTGATGGATCGCATCTACCTGTTCGATCTCCAGATCATTTACCAGGTAATAATCGGCCTTCTTTTTGGCCTCCTGAATTTTGTAACGGTACGCTGCCTTAAGCCTTCTGATGGTATCGTTTCTAAGATCTCTCAGCCGGCTTCTGATCATACGCTTAATCTTTTCACAGCGGCGGATATAAGGCAGCCGCTGCTGCGTTTTGAAAAAGAGCTGATTGCGCTCCTCGGCCGACATCAGCGTCTGATTCTGGAATATCAGATCCTCAGCGGCCTGCTGCTGCTCTTCCAGTTCCTTAAAGGCCTTATCCAGCTGGGCCTTAAAGGCCATCGAGGATTTGTACTGGGCCTCCTGCATAAACCGCTTGTCTTTGCCCGTCAGCATCCGTTCATAATAATCCCTTGTTTTCAGCACCTCTCTCTGCGGACGCAGCAGCCGAAGCGCCAGCTCCTTGACGGTATACTGGAAGCTTCCCTCTGCCTCTCCCAGATCAGGAAGCACATCCGAGATATAATCCATAAAAAGCTGATTAGGACCGATAATTAAAATATTGTTGTTTAAACGTTCACGGTAATTATAAAGCAGATACGCGATGCGGTGCAGCACAATGGTTGTTTTACCGCATCCAGCCACCCCATTAAGCAGCACATTATTTTCAAGCGGCTCCCGGATGATATCATCCTGCTCCTTTTGAATGGTGGCAATGACCTCTTTTAAACGGCTGCCGCTGCTGCCGGATAAAACCATCTGCAGAATGTCGTCTTTGATATCGATCTCCGAATCAAACATGCCTTTAAGCACCGCATTCTTGATAATATACTGCCTGCGGCGCTTCAAATCGACCTGACGGTCTCCGGCAGGCGCCCGATAGACCATCTCTCCCAGCCTCTGCTGATAGAAAAGCGATGCAGCCGGCGTACGCCAGTCCAAAATGATGGGTTCGCCCTCTTCAGAAAGACCGGACTTGCCGATATAGTAGCTGTATTCTTCATCATCAGCCATATGATCCACATAATCAATGAGGCCAAAATATGGCTGATAATACATGCGGCTCAGCTGCTGGACGCGCTGATAGGTGGCCGTATAATGTGCCTCCTTCACCGGATCCTCCTGATTGAACTGATACTGTTTTTTCCGCGGAATTTCCTCAAACAAAAACTTGCGGTAATCCACGATTTCCTGTTTTAAGGTGCCTAAATCCTTTAAGCGCTCCTCCATCTGCTTCTGGATCATCGCCTGCACATCCTGCAGGAATGCCTTCTCTTCCTCTAGCGTCTGCTTTAGCTGTATTTCCATAAACTTCTCCATTCCATAGTTTCTCTGCTCTTTTGCTCCTACTGCCGGTAAATTCCGCCGCCAATAAATTCTCGGATGATGGACATCTCCGGCACTACCTCAGAGCTCACGCTCAGAAAATAATCCAAAAACTTAATCAGGCGCCTTGCCTCTTTGTACTCAGGCTCCTCTTTCTGAATTTTAAACAAAAGCGGCTCCGCATAGGTTTTGAGCACGGCCAGCTCATAGATATGCGCCGAATTAAAAATCTCATCTGCTGCCTCCTGAAACGGAAAAATATTTCTTTCTTCTCCATTTCTCACCGATGGCCATCTGCGGATCGTATCCGCTGCCGATGTAGCCCGGTGCTGATAATCCCTGACCATTCTTCGCAGCAGCCGCCCGTCTGTTGTCGGGATACGATTATGATCATCAATATTGAGCATGGTAATCGCACTAATATAAATCTTAAACTTCTGCGCCTTAGGAATCTCCTTGCTGACCTCCTCGTTCAGGCAGTGTATTCCCTCCACAATCAGTACATCGGCATCTCCCAGCTTTAAGATATCGCCTCGAAATTCCCGCTTGCCTGTTTTAAAATTATATACTGGCAGCTCCACTGACCGCCCCTCCAGCAGCTGCTGCATATGCACATTGAAAAGTGCTGTATCCACAGCCTCCAGCGCCTCAAAATCCTGCAGGCCATCCTCTCCGAACGGCACCTCATCGCGGTTAATAAAATAATTATCCATCGAAATCAGATGCGGCCGCATGCCTTCGGCCCGCAGCTGGATGCCCAGCTTCTGTGCAAACGTAGTTTTGCCCGACGATGAAGGACCGGCCACTAAAACAAGCTTAACCGTCTGTTTGCCCGCTATGCGGGAAGCCATTTCCGCAATCTGCTTTGCATGCAGGGCTTCCGAGATTTGGACCAGATTTTCAATCTCTCCTGAGGCAATGCATTCATTCAGCGCGCCTACATTCTCTACCTGCAGGATGCGGCTCCAGCGCTTGGACTGCTGGAAGACACCGAAAAGCTTTGGCTGCGGCGTAAAGCTGCGCAGGCTGTACGGGGCTGTACGCTGCGGTGTGATCAGCATCACGCCCTCTTCATAGGGAATCAGATTGAACCACTGCAGCGCTCCGGCAGACGGCAGCATGCCGCCGTAAAAATAGTCCTTTTCCGAGCATAGGCTATATAAATTGATATTGGAGCTGGCGCGATAATGAAGCAGCTGCTTTTTGTCCTGTCGGTTTTTTTCGGCAAATACATTCATTGCATCATCCATCGTGTAGGTCTGCTTATGAATTGGCTCATTCTGTCTGACCAGCTGCCGCATCTTCGCTAAAATGGCGCCGATCTGGCGCTCACTGAGCAGATAGGTCTCCTGCGCCTGCCGCACTTCGATATAGAGATTGCCGCCCAGCGAATGTAGCACGACGGCTCTTTTATCGCGTCCCAGGACCTGCTGCGCACTGGTAATGAAAAGATAAAGCAGCGTCCTTACATAGATGCGGTATCCTTCTATATCGCTTAATGTAATCCATTTTCCTGTGCAGTCGCGCTTTACGGATTCACTGAGCTCATATAGCTGGTGCCCGCTTTCTACGCACATGATGGGCGCCTCTGCCGGCCCGCGCTCGCGCTCTGCTGCGATCTGCTGCCAGCTAATGCCCGAAGGATATAGCCTTGCCGGCTCGCCGGCCATCTGTATCTGTATCATATGCCCTCCTTATCGAATCCAATCTATCGCTGGCTCCTCCGCTGCATAGATGCGAAGGGCACGTCCTGTCTCCTGCGCCCATTGCTGCAAAGTCTGTACCGTCCACTTGACAGATAGGCGGTCTGTGCCAAAATGCGAGGCATCTATCAGGGCTAATCCTTTAGCCTTTGCCTCCTCTGCCTCATGATAGCCAATATCTCCTGTAATCAGTACATCCGCTGCCTCCTCGAGCGCTAACGACATAAAATCCATCCCGCTGCCGGTGCAGAGCGCTACGCGGCTCACCTCCTGCTGCGCCTCACCGATTAGGCGCAAATACGGAAGGAAAAACTGCTCCTTGACCAGCTTTCCCAAAGCCTCCAGAGAGAGCGGAGCCGGCAGCTGCCCAAGCCTCAGGCAGGCCTGCTCGCCCGGCCTTGCAACAGCTCTGACCTTTTCAAGCCCCAGAAGGGCCGCCGCATAATCGTTATTGCCTCCAGGAGCTGTGTCCAGATTCGTATGCGCGCTATACAGCGCAATCCCATGCTCGGCTAGTGTCAAAAGCCTCCGTCCTGTTCTATCTTCATCTGTTACTCTTTTAATCGGATGAAAAATCAGCGGATGATGCGTGATCAAACAATCCGCCTGCTGCTGCAGAGCCTGCTGCACGACCGCTTCGCTGGCATCTACGGCCACCATAACCGTTTCAATACTTTTATCCAGACGCCCTAGCAAAAGGCCTGGATTATCATAGCTTTCTGCATAGGATAGCGGCGCCCACTGCTCCATAAATTCAACAAGATCCCTCACTTTGCTTTTCATACTCTCTCGCCTCTTGTATTTCCTGCATCCGCATTCTCAGCTCCTGCTGCCGCCGGCCTGCGCTGTCACTGCCGGCTTCTGCCTCTTGAAGAAGTCGCGCTAAAATCTTACGCATTTTTTCTTCTTCCTGCTGCAGGTAATCTTTAAAAATCACTGTCGGTTTATGAGCAAGTGCCTGCCCATACCGATACTGCCACCGCTTTTCAAATCGCTGGCATCCTTGGCTGCACACAAAAATCCAGTAATATTTATCCCTGTCCAGCACCAGCCGCTCCGTTTCAATCTGAAAGGAAAGGCTATGTAATGTATATCTGACAGCGTCCCAATCGGACTGCGGCTGCAGAATAAGCTGCTGCATCTCTTTTAATATATTCTTAGGACGCGCATTTTCTGCCTTCAAAATTTCGCAGATCAATAAACCGCCCATGCCGGCTATGATGGCCGCATCCACTTCCCCTGGCTCAATCTGTGCAAATCCATTCGACAGGCGCGTTTCAATGCGCCCCTGTAAATCTGCTGCCTGTATATGCTGCTTTGCCCGCTGCAGCGGCCCGCTGCGCACATCGCAGGCTAATGCCCGTTTACAGATGCCTCTTTGGATGAGCTCGATCGGCAGATAGGCATGATCGGTTCCGATGTCCGCTATGGCCTTACTTTGCCGCATACACGCGGCTATTTCCTCTAATCGAACGGATAAACTCATTTACTCCAAAAAGTCCTTTAATTTTTTGCTCCGGCTTGGGTGACGGAGCTTTCTTAATGCCTTTGCTTCGATTTGACGAATCCTTTCTCTGGTCACGCCAAACCGCGAACCTACCTCTTCGAGCGTGCGCGCCCGACCGTCATCCAGTCCGAACCGCAGGCGCAGCACCTTCTGCTCCCGCTCCGTGAGCGTGCCAAGCACCTCCAGCAGCTGTTCCTTCAGCAGCGTGAAGGCGGCGGCATCGGCCGGAATCATCATCTCGGTATCCGGAATGAAGTCCCCCAAATGGCTGTCTTCCTCTTCTCCAATCGGCGTCTCCAGCGAGACTGGCTCCTGCGCAATTTTCAGAATTTCGCGCACCTTTGCTACCGGCATATCCAGCTCTTCGGCGATTTCCTCCGGCGAGGGGTCTCTGCCAAGCTCCTGCAGCAGTGAACGAGAAACCCGAATCAATTTATTGATCGTCTCCACCATGTGCACCGGAATCCGGATCGTACGCGCCTGATCCGCAATCGCACGGGTGATGGCCTGACGGATCCACCATGTCGCATAGGTACTAAACTTATATCCCTTACGGTAGTCAAATTTCTCTACCGCCTTGATCAGTCCTAGATTTCCTTCCTGAATCAGATCCAAAAACAGCATGCCGCGGCCCACATAGCGTTTGGCAATACTCACCACCAGACGCAGATTCGCCTCTGCCAGCCGTTTTTTAGCTTCCTCATCTCCATTTTCCATTCTTTTGGCCAGCTCGATCTCCTCGTCAGCTGACAAGAGCGGAACCTTTCCGATTTCTTTTAAATACATTCTGACCGGATCGTCAATGCGGATTCCCTCCGGAAGCGTTAAATCAATCTCTTCTTCCTCCGGCGCCTCCTCAATGAATCCAATCACATCGATACTGTGCCCTTCCAGAAAATCATATACCTTTTCAATTCCTTCCGGCGTTAGATTCATATCCTGAAACGCTTCCACGATCTCATTTTGCTCCAGAACATTTTTCTTTTTCTTCGCGGTTTCCACGAGCATCTTTAGTTTTTCGCGAAATTTAACCTGTGTATCACTCGGCTGCATAATAACATCCTTTCTTCTCATTTCTGTTTTATGAATGAGTCATGGGTATCGTAATTTTTAAATCTTGCAGAGCCTTTTTCTGATTGATCGCCGCCTGCAGTGCGGCCAGATCGTCACCTCTTCGGATTGTCTCCTCCATCCGCTCAAGCTTAAGCGAACGCACGGTCTCTGTTAAAAACTTTTCAAGTGCCAGCCTGTCCTCCGGCAGCTTAAACGAGGCCAGCGCTGAAACCTTTTCCTGTTCTGCAACGCTGTCAAAGCAGCTGATCACATCCGCCAGCTGCGGCGTCTTTTTCTGCCTAAGCTGGTCAAAAACATAGTCTGCCACTGCAGCATAAAATTCATCCTCCCCGGGCTTTTCTTTTTCCTCTTTTTGAACCAATTGAAAATCCGCGGATTCTACGTATGGCACCAGCGACGGATATAAATCCGGTCTTTGGATCAAAGCCGCCAGCAGCTGACGTTTTGCACTTCCTTCTTTGAAGGCTTCACCGCCTCCTTCTCTGCGCAACCGCCCTACATTGCTGCGATGCTCCAGAAGTCCGTCACTGCGCCGCAGCTCCTCCACCTCCGCTTTCAGGCTTCCTTCCGAAACCTGCATTTTACCGGCCACGTCCCGGATATGAAGCTCACGCTCCATATCGCTTTGAATCTGTGCCAGTCGTTTCGCCATATCATGAAGCGTCTGCACCTTTCCTTCCACGGTATCATGATCATGCTCCTTCATCAGCACCATCATTTCAAAGTCGACCGGATCCAGCGCCTCTTGAATTACCTTTTCAAAGGCCTGCGCGCCGCTTACTTTAATAAACTCATCCGGATCCTTAGAGCCGGGAACATGAATCACTTTTACTTTAAGACCCGCCTCTTCTAAAATCGGAATCGCTCTGCGCGCTGCGTTCGTACCGGCGCCATCGCTGTCATAGCACAGCACCACCTGATCAGAATAGCGCTTAATCAGCAGGCTTTGCTCCTTTGTCAGCGCCGTCCCCAAACTCGCGACTGCATTATCAAATCCAGCCTGATGCAGGGAAAGTACATCCATATATCCTTCCACCATCATAATAAAATTGCGCCGGCTCTTTTTTGCCAGAGACATCCCGTAAAGATTTCTTCGTTTATTAAAAATTTCACTTTCCGGCGAATTCAAATATTTTGGCTCTCCCTGCCCCATAACTCGACCACCGAAAGCAATGGTCCGGCCGGCGGCATCGAAAATAGGGAACATCAGCCGGTTAAAAAACCGGTCATATACACGCCCTTCCTTCCCCGACAGTAAACCGGCTCCCAGCAGCTCGTCCTCCGTATATCCCTTTTTCTTCAGATAGGAAGCGAGCCCCTCCCGGCTTACCGGCGCATAGCCAAGTCCAAAACGCCTCCTGAATTCTTCTGTTACCTGCCGGCTCTCTAAATAGCGAAGCGCTGCCTCGCCCGGCGGTGTCCGTGTGAGCTGATAATAATAGAACCTTGCCGCTTCCTTAGCAGCCTCCATCATTCGCTCCCGCCTCAAATATCTTTGCTTTTCCTTAGGGGACAGTTCTGCCTCCGGCAGCGCAATATGCGCCCGCTCTGCCAGATGCTGCACCGCCTCTACAAAGGTCATATTTTCCATCTGCATGAGAAATGTAAAAACATTGCCCCCGGCGCCGCAGCCAAAGCAATGAAAGAACTGCTCCCTTTCATTGACAGAAAAAGACGGCGTTTTTTCACCATGGAAAGGACAAAGGCCAAAATGATTATTTCCTTTTTTGGTCAGCGTCATATACTCAGAAATCACACTGACAATATCATTGCTTTCTCGAATCTCTCGAATCAGATCATCCGGATAATACACGCTGCCCCTCCTTTTTTCAAGTCTTTATATATAATTCGACAAAGGAGGCCGATTTCCTTTTTTCTCTTCTTAAATTTTTGTAAAAACTTTTACAAATTTGTTTTTTACCGCAAAAAAGGGATGGCTTACAGCACATCCCATCTCTTTGGCATAAACATCTCCTGATACACCCGCATCGCATAATTATCAGACATCGACGATATATAGTCGCAGATCAGCACCTCCAGCTCTTCCTCTCCTGCCTTGAGCTTCATCTGGGCCGCAATTGGCAGCCATGAAGGCTCTGCCTTCATCCTAATATACAGGCTTTCAATCAGTTTTTCCGCCTTTCTCTCCTCTTTTTTAGCCTCTGAGCCAATATGGTACACCGTCTGAAACATCGCCGCTCTCAGCTCCATCATGGCCTGCTCCATTTCCGCGGACATCATCGTCTCCTCCTGCCTCAGGCTGGTCTCGATCACATTGTGAATCATCCGGTCGATCCGCTTAGGAAAGCTATGCCCCAGCACTTTAAGCGGCTCTGCCGGCAGATCCCCCTCCTCGATCACATGCCCCCGCAGCGCATCGTCAATATCATGATTGATATAAGCAATTTTATCCGACAGGCGCACCACCTTTCCTTCCTCCGTGGCAGGGTGCCGGCTCATCGAATGATTCGCAATGCCGTTGCGCACCTCCCAGGTCAGATTCAGCCCCGTCCCGTTTTCCAGCTTTTCCACAATCCGCACGCCCTGCTCATCATGAGAAAATCCTCTTCCTGACAGGCGGTCTAGCACCCTTTCACCTGCATGGCCAAACGGCGTATGCCCTAAGTCATGCCCCAAAGCAATCGCTTCGATCAAATCCTCATTCAGGCGCAGCGCTCGGCCAATGCTCCTGGCAATCTGCGCTACCTCCAGCGTGTGCGTCAGCCGCGTCCTGTAATGATCTCCCTCCGGCGCAATAAATACCTGCGTTTTATGCTTCATCCGCCGAAAGGATTTGCAGTGCAGAATCCGGTCCCGGTCCCTCTGATAACAGGTCCGCAGGTCACAGGGCGTATCCGGGAAATCCCGTCCGCGGCTATGGATACTCCATGATCTTGGATTTGGCAGTAAAATCTTTTCCCGCTCCTCCTGCTGCTCTCTGATATTCATGTCAGCTCTCCCTCCTGCTCTATTTTTCTTGCTCTTCCTTTGCCAGTCGCTCCCAAAACTCCTCGGCGCTCAGCTTCTGCGCCCTGCGCGTCTCATACCCCGGCAGGCGCTCATCAAACGGGCAGGCCCTGCGGTACTCACAGAAGGAGCAAGCCGTTTTCTGCCCAAGCTGCACCGGTTCCTGCGCGATTTTGCCCGTGCTCATATCCTGCGCAAGCTCTCGCACCTTGCGATGGGTAAATTTCTTAATCTGCTCAAACTGTGCAGCGCTCGCCGTCTGGTTCCGCTTATGAAATGCACCGCTCTTAGTCAGCTCCGCCCTCACAACCAGCGGATCCTCCTCCAGTCCATGGTCCATATGCCCAATAACCTGCGGATCATCTAAAAAGAGCCCGTCCAGCCGGCTGTTTTTCAGCACCAGCCTCTTCAGCTCCGCCTCTGCGCCGCCCTCGCTCTTTGGCATATTCGAAATCAAATGAAAATAGAAAAATCCGGCCGGCTTAGCCTTATACGCTGCCTGCCCCGCTTCCAGATATACCGGAAGCTGCAGCTGCAGGCCCGCATATAGCTGCTCCGGATCATACGCCGTCTGTCCGGATTTGTAATCAATAATTCTCACATAGCGCTGATCCTGATCCTGCCACAGATCAATCCGATCGATCTTTCCCTGCAGGCGCACAGACCTTCCATCCTCCAGTGGAACCTCCACCGCAGCGCCGGAAAATTCCTCCGCGCGCCCCGCGCCAAAGCGCCATTCAAAAGCCGCCGGCGTAAAATCCCCCAGCGCCGTCTGCTCGCTCAGGATCTGAACCGCCCTCGCCACTGTTTTGGTCAGCTTTTTCCAGTAATACCGATACCGCCCCGTCGTCTGATAAACCGGGTATTCCTCCTGCTTCAGCTGCGCCAGCTGCTCCGCCAGCTGCTCCGCCTCCCGCTCCTGCAGCGCCTGCAACAGATATTCCCCTGCCTCCTGCAAAATATCATGCAGCACATTGCCATCCTCCAGG
This sequence comes from Lachnospiraceae bacterium, assembly GCA_022794035.1. Taxonomy (NCBI): domain Bacteria; kingdom Bacillati; phylum Bacillota; class Clostridia; order Lachnospirales; family Lachnospiraceae; species Lachnospiraceae bacterium. Next base: position 158,132 of record JAAWDX010000007.1, read on the forward strand.
CTCCTCACCTGCGGCACCTCACGCTCCTTCAGATACAGCCCGTACCGCAGATAATAAGAAAACGGACATCTGGCATACTGCTCCAGCTGCGTAATACTCAAAAGCCGCTGCGCCGGATCCATCAGCCTCCTCGCTACCCCCGCCGAAAGCAGGCGCTTCTCTTGACGCGCCATGCGCCCTGCCTCCATCAGATACAGCTGCCTTTCATATCCATGTGCCATCAGCCACTTGCCGGCAGCGCCGGAAAAAGGAGACGGCTCCTCATACAAAAAGGGCAGCGGCCGCGAGACCTTCTTTCTCTTCTCCCCCTCCGCATGACTGCCTGCCAGCCGGACCAGCCGCTTCCATATCGCAGAGCGCCCAAACGCCTTGCCGTCGCTGCTGCCGTCGCTGCAGAAAAAATACAGCCTTTCCCGCGCCTTTCCTGCTGCGGCATATAAAAGATAATACTGCTCCATCAGGTTTTCTTTTTCGCCCTGTGCAATTTCAAGCTCTGCGCCCGCCTGTAGCCGTTCCTTCTGCGTCAAAAGGCTCTGGGTGCCTCCTATCTTAGGAAAGCTTCCCTCCTGCAGTCCAATAAAAAACACGGCCCGATATCCTGTAAGCTTAGAACGGCCGATATCCGCAATCAGCAGCTCATCCATCGACGGCGGCAGCTGCCCCATCTTGGACTGCGAAAGCCCCACATCCAAAATGGCTGCATACTCCCGGATATCCATCTCTACAGATCCCATCGCCTCGCATAGCCGCTCCTGCAGCGTTTCGATCAGCTCAAACATCCTTCCGTATTCCATCGCCTTTAAGAGCTGCCCGGCCTGTTCCAGGCGCTCTGCCTGTTCTGCCAGCTTTTCTTCTATATGCTGGGCTCTGGCAAGCGCCTGATAGGCTTTCGTAAATTCTGCCGCGCTGTGCCTGCCGCTTGTACTTTTTACAAATTGCTCCAACTGATCCGCCAATTGGCAATAGGGCGTTTTCCACAAGGCCGCTTCTTCTTCGGTTAAGCCCTGCTTCTCCTGCATCCTAAGCGCCTCAAAAATCCGCTGCGCCCCCCGCCAATTTTCCTTAAGCGCCTGATTTTCAAGGATATCCAGCTCCTCCCGCGCAATCTCCGTCAGCCCCGTTTTCAGCAGGGCCAGCAGCGCCTCGCCTGAAAAACCGCTTTCCGGCCACTCTCCCAGAGCATGCAGCCACTGAACATAGGGGCTGCCGGTAATATCCGCCTTTTCATCAATAAATCCCGGAATCTGATACAGCTCCAGCTGCCGGCGCAGCGCTGGCGCATAGCGATCGATATCAGCAGCCACAACCGCCATATCCCGGTAAGCATACCCCTTTTCACGCACCAGATACAAAATCTCATGCAATACGCACTGCAGCTCCTGCGCCTGATTGGCCGCCGATTGCACGCACACGCGTCTCTCCTCTCCTTCATAGGGCACCGGCACCGTTTTGCAAAGCTCTCTGCTCACGTGCTGCAGCTGCTGACTGCGCCTATCCTCCTGCTGCCAGCTGACGCGCAGCGGGATCCGGTACTGCTCACTCATCTGCTGCAGCTTCCAAACCGTCTTCTGCGTTGTAAAAAAGAATTGCCGCGGCAGCTCCCGCCAGTCCTCTGCCGCCTGCACTGCTTTATAAGCCGCCGGCGTTATCGTAATGGCCACCGTCAGCTTTTTAGCATATAAGGCCAGTCCGGTTAGAATCCGGTACTGCTGCGGCGTAAAGCCGCTGAAATCATCCACAAACACACAGGCATTTTTAATGAGAGCCGACTGCGCAATGCGTCCTGCCAAAAGGTCCAGCACCTCTTCCGAGGCGATGGTCTGCTTTTCTCCGTAGGCTTTAAAATACTTCCATAAAAGCGCAATATCCTGCAGCTTAGCCGCGAGAATACTTTCCTGCGGCTGCTGCTCGATCAGCTGCTGCAACGCCTCTTCATCCAGCCGGTATTGAAACAGCTCCGTCATCATAAGCTTAAGCTGCCCAATAAACCCCTGCTGCCCCACGCTGCTGCCATAGTATACCAGCTCTTTTTGATGATCTCTGGCCAGCTTATACAGCACCATACACTTGCCCATGTCATCCAAAAGCTTTACCGGAGGCATGCCGGTTTCTGCAAAAATGCGATGCGCCAAGCGGTTGAAACTCAGAATTTCTGTGCCCAGCATGCTGCGCCCCGGCATTTTTTGAATCAGCTGCTGCTGCACCTTGAGCGTTGTCTGCTCTGGCACGATATAAATCAGCGGACGCTGCGCATCCTCTGCAGCAATCTGGCTGATCTCCTGCTGCAGCCTCGTCGTTTTTCCGCCTGCGGCGGCTCCTAAAATGAGCTCTAGCGGCAATCCGGCCCCTCCTCTCGTTTTATCTGCATTGTAATGAGAATTATAAACGTTTTTAAGACGCTTGGCAAGCATAGCCCGGCTTATTTCTTCATATATTGAAGCAGATTATAAAACAGGAGATTTTAACTATGTCTGTTCGTATTATGTCTCTCAAGCTAAACCGCCTGCTGATGTACGCCGGCATTGCTCTGGCCGTTCTGATTGCGCTGGTGATTCTGCTGACCAAGCTGCTGGGCGGCTCTTCCTCTGGCAGCGCATCCGCTGATACTGAGTATTATCCGGGTACTTATACAACCTCCGTCCCTCTGGGAACCGGCTGCATTACTGTACAGATGACGTTTAGCGAAACCGGTATCGAGGCTGTCAGCTATGACATTCCGGATACGGTCCAATCGGTCTATCCGCTGGTACAGCCCACGGCGGCTTCCATCGGCCAGCAGCTGACAGAGGGCACGCAGATGGAGGCCCTGCAGATTGACAGCGCCTCTTCCGAAACGGCGGCTCATCTGCTGAAGGCCATGAAGCTGACCGTTGACAAGGCCACGGTTCAATAGGTCTGACATAGCAAGGGCAGGATCCCGTTTCCTGCCCTTGAATTTACTTGCAAAATCGATTACAATAAGCAAAAACATGCGCTGCGGCGCAGAAATGAGGACATCCATCTATGAAACATACCATCATGCTGTCCGACTGGGTCATGAAGCATCCCGTTTATGGCTCTCTGCCCTGCCGGATTCCCTTTTCCATGTACGGCACTCTGCTCGAGGCCGGCAAAATCCCGGATCCATTTTACCGCGACCAGGAGTATGCGCTCACAGCTCTTTCTGAGCAGGATTACACCTTTGAGACCACGTTTGAAGCACCGCCCGAGCTTATCAAAAATCCTTTCCAAAAGCTGCGCTTTGAAGGCATCGATACCATCGCCACCATTTTTCTAAACGGCCGGCAGATCGGACAGGCCTTCAACATGCACCGCACATGGGAATTTGATATTGCCAGCGCTCTGCAGCCCGGCCAGAACCAGCTGCAAATCGTGCTGCATTCCCCGACTCGCTATATGCAGGAGCGCCAGAGCCGTCATTTTGTCTGGGGACAGTCTGATACTATGGATGGCTTTGCCCATATCCGCAAGGCCAGCTGCATGTTCGGCTGGGACTGGGCGCCGAAGCTGCCCGACATGGGGCTTTTCCGTCCTGTCAGCTGGATTAGCTACGCAGCTGACCGCATTCAGGATGTGCGCATCCATCAGCACCATACGCCGCAGGCCGGCACAGCCGGAACCTCATCCACCTCTGTTGCCTTAGAGCTGCAGATTGCTACCGAGCAATCCACTCCGGGAACCTCCTTTTCCGTACAGGTGGAGGGACCGGGCTGCCGCCAGGAGGCTTTTCTCTCCGCTGCCGGTCAGGGGCGAATTGAAATTCCCAATCCCCAGCTTTGGTGGCCCCATGGCTATGGCGAGCAGCCGCTCTATACAGTTACGGTAACGCTTTTGCAGGAGGACAAGCCGCTGGACGTCTGGACGCGCCGTATCGGCCTGCGCACGCTGACTGTCAGCACAGCCGCTGACAAGTGGGGCAATGAATTTTGCTTTGTGGTAAATGGTCTCAAAATGTTTGCTATGGGTGCCGATTACGTGCCTGAGGACTCTCTCATTGGCCGGCTATCGCGCCAGCGCACAGAAAAGCTGATCCAAAGCTGCATCAGGGCGAATTTTAACTCCATCCGCGTTTGGGGCGGCGGACAGTACCCCTCCGATGACTTTTTTGATCTCTGTGATGAATACGGCCTCGTTGTCTGGCAGGACTTTATGTTTGCCTGTGTGAATGTATGGCTCAGTCAGGAATTTACAGACAATATCCGTCAGGAATTTATCGATAACATCCGCCGGCTGCGTGATCATGCCAGCCTCGGCCTTCTTTGCGGCAACAATGAAATGGAAATGGCCGTGCTGGAATGGGAAGGCTGCCGCGACAGCGCTCTGGCCAAGCAGGATTATCTGCAGCTTTATGAGCACATTTTGCCGGATCTGTGTGCAGAGCACTGCCCTGATATCTTTTACTGGCCCTCCTCGCCCTCTTCCGTCGGCGGCTTTGACAGCCCTCAGGACGAAAACCGCGGGGATGCCCATTACTGGGGCGCGTGGCATGGCAGCATTCCTTTTGAAAGCTATCGCCAGTATTATTTCCGCTTCTGCTCTGAATTTGGCTTTGAAGCCTTTCCTAATATGAAAACGATTCGTTCCTTTGCCGAACCGGAGGATATGAATCCGTTTTCTCTGGTCATGGAAAGCCATCAAAAATGCCGGAGCGGCAATACCAAGATTCTTTCATATGCTTCTGATAAATATCTGTATCCCTATGATTTTTCCTCGCTCGTATACACCTCGCAGCTCCTGCAGGCGGATGCGATCCGCTATGGCGTTGAGCATTTCCGGCGCTTTCGCGGGCGCTGCATGGGCGCCATCTATTGGCAGCTTAATGACTGCTGGCCGGTGGCTTCCTGGGCCTCGGTTGACTATTACGGCCGCTGGAAAGCGCTCATGTACAGCGCGAAGCGCTTCTTTGCCCCGGTTCTGCTGTCCGCGCATGAAAACGGCTATCTAGTGACGCTTTCCCTCTCCAACGAAACCCGTGAGGCCTTTAGCGGAAGCGTTCGCTGGCAGGTAATAGACCGCGACTTTACTGTCTATGAACAGGGCGAGCTGCCGGCGTCTATTTTGGCGCTTAGCGCCGCTGACCTTCCTCAGCTGGATCTCACGCAGGCCTTAAAAGGAAAGGAAACAGAGCGCCTGCTGGTCTATGCGCTCTATGATCAGGCTGGGCAGCTGATTTCGCACTCTTCCCTTCTGTTTTGCAAACCTAAGCATTTTCAATTTAAGCAGACGCCGGTTCAGGTGCGCATTGAGGGATCGGGCGGTCAGTTTACGCTGTATGTATCGGCTGATTCCTATGCCAAGAGTGTGGAGCTTGATTTTACAGCGCATGATCTGCTGCTGTCAGACAATTATTTTGATATGACCAGTGCTGCTCCTCTCGTGCTGACTGCAAAGACCGAGAATCTTGCGGTTACGGCTGAGCAGCTGATGGCTGATTTGACGGTGCAGACCGCAGCCTCAATCGGAAGGGAGCGATGATCATGAAACGATTCGAACATCATTTTGAACCGCAGACCGGCTGGATGAATGATCCGAATGGGCTGGTCTATTTTCGCGGACAGTACCATGCTTTCTTTCAGCACTTTCCTTATGCGCCTAAATGGGGGCCGATGCACTGGGGACATGCGGTCAGCCGTGATTTGATTCACTGGGAGGAGCTTCCGGTCGCGCTCCGCCCTGATCAGGAGTATGAAAATAACGGCGGCTGCTTTTCCGGCTCGGCCATTGTAAAGGATGACAAGCTGTATCTATTTTACACCTCCGTCGGTATGCGCCTTGGTCAGACGCAGTCCATGGCGGTGAGCGAGGATGGCATCCATTTCACTAAATATGCCGGCAATCCCATCCTGCGCGCATGTCCGATTGACAGCGGCGCTCCCTGCGGCAACCGGGATTTTCGCGACCCTAAGGTGACTGAAATAAACGGCCATTACTATATGGTCTGCGGCAGCGGTCAGGACGGCATGGGAAAGGTGCTTCTCTTTCGCTCTGATGATTTGATCCATTGGGCGTTTGTGTCCATCCTGATAGAGGGCCGCCAGTACGGAACCGTCATTGAATGCCCTGACTTTTTCTTTCTGGATGGCCAGTATGTGTTGATGTTTTCTCACATGGGCCGGACGGAATATGCTACCCACTTTATGGTCGGCAGCTTTGACGGCGTACATTTTACTCCCCAGCAGCATGTGCAGATCGAGGCTGGTCCAGATTTTTATGCGCCGCAGACCTTAGCCGCTCCAGACGGCCGCCGGATTCTCATTGGATGGATGTATCACTGGCAAAAGCCGCTGCCTGCCGGAGCTGCTCATGCAGGTGCTCTGTCTCTTGCCCGCACGCTGCAGATCGAAAACGGTCGCCTGCTGACAAGGCCGGTTGCCGAAGCGGAGTCTCTGCTGCGCACTGCCTCCCCCTATGTCAGCATCCAAGGAAATCGCCTGCTGCTTTCCGACGGACGGCGCACTGTCCTTTCTAAAACATTTCCGGCGATTCGCAGCATTCAGATCTTAGAGGATCAAAAGGCCGTAGAGGTCTTTGTCAACGACGGCGAATGGGCCGCCAGCACCTGGCTGGATGATGAGGTCTTCTCATGAAGCTTCTGACCATTCAGAGCCTGGCCTGCTATGGCAAATGCTCCTCTACGATTGCGCTGCCCGTGCTTTCGGCCATGGGCATTGAAACCACGCTGCTGCCCACCTCGCTCCTATCCACCCATACCGGCTTTGCCGATTTTACTTTTCAGGATCTAACTGAGCAGATGAAGGCCGCCGCTGATCACTGGCAAAGTCTGTCCCTTCACTTCGACGCCATATATGTTGGCTATCTGGGCAGCCAAACGCAGCTTGACTTTGTTCTTTCTTTTCTAGCTCAGCAGCCTCAGGCCCGCCTCATTGTCGATCCTGTCATGGGCGATAACGGCGCGCTGTACAGCCGCATTACGCCGGCCTATATCGCAGCCTATCAATCCCTCTGCTGCTGTGCTGATCTTATCCTGCCCAATCTGACTGAGGCCTGCGCTCTGCTCGGATATGCCTATGATCCCTCGCTGCCTCCTGAGCGCCTGCTCACCGAGCTGCGCGCCCAAGGCGCAAAAAACGTCGTGATTACCGGCCTTGCCGGTGAAAAGGAGACGCTGGGGGCCATGTGCCTGTGTGAGGATGGCAGTCATCACTCCGTGTTTAAACCCCGCATTTCCGGGCATTATCACGGTACTGGCGATTTGTTTGCCAGCGTATGCTGCGGCGCTTTGCTGCGCGGCTCTCCTCTGCCTCATGCGCTTACGCTGGCCGCGGATTTCACGGCGCTCTGCATTCAGAATACGCAGCCTTTTTTTAGTGAGGATGGCCAAAACCATTGGCATGGACTTCGCTTTGAAACGGCCCTGCCTTGGCTCATTGAGAGGATGTAGGAGGCGGCGCACGTAACGCGCAGCGGTCCGTCCCTACATGGATCTTGGGAAGTTGTCAGAAGCTATTTTAAGCTATTTAACGTATCTTTTCTATTTTTTCTCCGTTGACAGACCCCTATCTGAAATGATTTAACGGGGCAATTGGAGGATTGTGCCCGTTAAGTATCGCATCTATGTCCATATTTAACGGCTCTATTCTCTATTTTGACCCGTTAAATGCGCTGTTATTGGCACAGCATAACGGATCTAATCACCGAAAGACACGTTAAAAATCAAAAAACCAGGTTTGCGTAACGTGCACTCCCTGCACAAACATAGTATCGTACTGTTTCGGAAATAAAAATAGCGGAAATTCTTCCGCTATTTTTGTTACCCTACATTTGTGACCCATCCAGCGAACAGCTCCGCTTTATCTTTTCTCCTTCTGATACACGACCCGTCCGCCTGTCATCGTGGCTTCTACTTGTATCTTCGGCAAAGCATGCGGTTCTGTCGTAAAGGGATCCTGAGAAAGCACAACTAAATCTGCCTTCATACCAGGCAGCAGTCTCCCGATCCGCTCCTCCTGAAAACAGGCCTTTGCCGCATGCGTCGTAAACATCGCGACAGCTTCCGGCACCGTCACCTTCTGCTCCGGCTTCCAGCCCCCCTTCGGGCCGCCGGCCAGCTTTTCTCTTGTCACCGCATAATACAGATTATTCAAGACATCAAAGCTTTCAATCGGCGCATCCGATCCGCCCACCGTCAAAATGCCCAGCTCCTCCATGCTCTTCCACGCATAGATGCATTCCTGCTGTGCCTCCTGCACGCGCGCCGCTGCCATATCCATATCATACTCAATAAAGACCGGCTGGATATACGCAATGACTCCGTCACGGCTCATCCTTTCCAAAATTTCCCGGCTCGAAATCTGCACATGCACCAGTCCATGGCGGCAATCGCTGCGCGGCATTCGTTTCTGCGCTCTCTCCAAAGCATCCAGCGTCATCTGCATCGCCCGGTCGCCAATGCAGTGCACCGCAATCTGCATGCCTGCCTCATGCGCTGTATCGATCAGCGCATTCAGCTCCTGCTGGGTAAACACTGCCAGTCCGTATTCGTCCTTGCTCCCTTTGTATGGCCGGCTCAGCAGCGCTGTTTTTGCTCCCAGCGATCCGTCCTGAATCAGCTTCAGCGGTCCAATCCTAAAATATTCTCCGCCCTGCCCCGTCCGGTAGCCCGCCTGCAAAAACGCCTGCAGCCCCGTCAAATTCTCAAAAATACACTGCTCATACACACGCACCGTCATCTGTCCCTTGGCTTCTAGGCTCTGATATGCCTCGATCATCTGCCGCCAGTCTGCCCCCGGAATGGCCACAAAATCATCCGTCTGGCAGGTCGTAATTCCACAGCGATTCAAAGCCTTCATGCCAGCTAAAAGCAGCTCCTCGACATAGGCCTGCGTCGGCTTTGGCAAAATCCGATAAAACAGCTCGCAGGCCCCTTCATACAGCAGTCCGCTCTCCTCCTGCATCTGCTCCTGCCATTCCTGTGCCTCTCTCAGCGCGCGGATTCGCTCAAAGGCGGCGCTGTTGCAGACGCCCAGATGTCCGCAGACCCTCACCATCAAAATCGGGATTTCGGTGCTGATTGCATCCAGATCCGCCCGCGTCGGATACCGCTTTGCCATAAAATAATCCTCATTCCAGCCTCTGGCATACACCCACGAAGCTTCCGGATGCTTCCGCAAATAAAGGCGCACCGCCTCCTGACACTCCTCCACCGAGCGGCAGTCAAAAAGCGGCGCATTACAATACGTAAACGCATAGCTAGCCAGATGCATATGACCCTCATTGAAACCTGGCAGTACAGCGCAGCCCTGCAGGTCAATCCTCTGCCCGGCCGGCAGCCGTGCCGCTTCCTCGTCGCTTCCCAGAAAGCGCACCTCATCTCCTTCTACTCCAATGGCTTCATACACCTGCCCATTCTCCATCGAATACACAGATCCATTATATAAGACTACATCCAGCATCTATCTTTACCCTTTCTTTTGCAGTGAAATCATCACATATTCTGAGCGGCCGCTTGTACGGATCGGATAGCCCCAGCCGGCCATGCCGGAAGAAACGATGATCTGAAAGCCTTCCGTTTGGCGCTGTCCATATGTCATCTCATTAAAATGAAACAGATCACTCAGCCACCCGGCAGGCCAGATCTGGCCTGCATGCGTGTGACCGGAAAGCTGCAGATCGACTCCGGCCTCTTGGTTTGCCTCCAGCTCCCGCGGCTGGTGATCGAGCAGCAAGATAAAATCCGAAGGATCAACTGCCTCCAGCAGCTTTGCGCTCTGCGCGCGGACGCCGCTTCCATGGGCCGCATAGGAGACCTCCTCACGCCCTACCAGCGTAAATTCTTCGTTTAAGGAAACTGCCTCGTCTGAGAGTACGCGAATCCCGGCGCCTGCCATAGCCTGCTGCAGCTGCTGCGCTGTATAATAGGGATCTGCGCTGTATAAAGCGCGGTCATGGTTGCCATATACATAAAACGTGCCGTATGTGCTGGGAATGGCTCCCAGAATCTGAAATGCCTGCTGCATCTCCTCCTGCGTTGTGCTCTCATCCACGATATCGCCTCCCAGCAGTACCATGTCCGGCTTAGCCTCAGCAATTTTCTGCGCGTAAGCGGCCAGCTTTTCTGTATCCATAGAAAGGCCAAAATGCAGGTCTGAAAGAAAGGCTATGCGGTAGCCTTCTTCACGAATTGGCTTTTCGGTATAGATTGTATACGGCTTTTCCACAACATGACCCATATTCCAGTAGCCAAAGCCAAGTACCGCCAGCGTGAGTATCACCGGCAGCAGTCCGCTTCGGTAGATTTTTTCCTTTTTAAAGCCCAGGCGGCGCAGCAGCCAGTAAACCAGGTCGACCAGCACGCCGCTTAAAAACAGATGCAGGATGATCATGACCATGCTGCTCCACAGATTGCTGCTGAGGATGCCCAGCAGCAAACAGGCCGCCATGAGAAGCAGCCGCAGCCACCTTTTTTCTGTCGGCGCTCCCCAAAAGTGCAGCGTCCGCTTAGCATAAAAATACAGATAGATCATGATCGGCGCTAATAAAAGCGCCGGAATCAGAAAAAATAATAGTCTCATCAGCTTTCTGTCTTCACACCGTGCCCGTGAATCCAATCTCCTTTAAAGAAGTAGAATAAAAAGACAACGGAGCTTAAAAACCATGTAAGCGGATATGCCCAGTTAACTACATTGATCGAAGGGATAAAATGAATGGTAATGGTGATAAACGTAACGCGGATCAGACACCAGCAGACCATCATAATCATCATCGATACCATCGGACGCCCGGCACCGCGCATAATCCCGGCCATACAGTGCGTCAGCGCTAAGAAACAGAAAAACCATCCGCAGATCCGGGCGCGCCCGGCGCCAAAAGCGACCACCTCGGCTGTGCTGTCAAAGAGCGCCATCAGCTGCGGCGCCAGCAAGATGATGATCAGCCCGATGGATTCTGCCAGAATGATGGAGCAAAACGCACCGAATTTGGCGCCCTTTTTCGCTCTGTCATACTGCTTCGCTCCCAGATTTTGACTGATGAAGGTCGTGAGTGCCATTGCAAAGCAGGTGATGGGCAAAAAGGCAAAGCCTTCGATCTTGCTGTACGCTCCCTGCCCGGCCACGGCCATTTTTCCAAAGGAATTGATATTGGACTGCACCACTACATTGGCAAATGCGGTAATGGAATTTTGAAAGCCTGTCGGGAGGCCATTATACACAATTTGCTTGAGCTGGAATCTGTGGAAGCGGATTTTTTTCAGGACGACCCGGTATTCTTCCGGCGCTCTCAGCAGCTTGCAGAAACACATAATCGCGCTGACAAAGTGCGAAATTACTGTTGCCGCCGCCGCAGAGCCGACGCCCATATGAAATACGCCGATAAATAAAAGATCCAAAACAATGTTTACAATGGATGAAAGAATCAAGTAATATAAGGGATGACGGCTGTCCCCCACCGACTGCAAAATGCCTACGCAGCAGTTATAGAGCACAAAGGGCAGCGAGCCCAGAAAATAGATCCTAAAATATAAAGTGGATCCGGCCAGAATGTCCTCCGGCGTCCCCATCCAGATCAGCATATGAGGCGCAAGCCAGACGCCCAGCGCTGTCAGCGCTAGACCGCCAACAATACCAAACGCAACGATTGTATGGATGGCCTTTTGCATGTTTTCACTGTCGCGTGCCCCAAAATAACGCGCAATCACCACGCCGGCCCCCATGGCAATTCCATTAAAAAATCCAACCATCAAAAAAATCAAATTGCCAGAGGAGCTAACCGATGCCAAGGCCTCACTGCCCAAAAAATTTCCTACAATCAATGAATCAGCTGTATTATAAAGCTGCTGAAATAAGTTTCCCAAAAACAACGGGATGGCAAAGGCAATCAATTTCTTTTGAATAGAGCCCTCTGTCATCAATGTACTATGATTCGATGCCATGTTTTCCTCCTTATCATCAACTCAAATTTTTACACCGCTGACTAGTATAACACTTAGAGCAAGCTCTAAGTCAAGAGGTTTTTAAAATATTTTTAAGAAACTCAGCTTGAAGCTTGATTTGCACCTTCTTTCTCTTCTTCTTCTCTTTTCAAGGCAACTAAAATATGCTATACTCGGACATAGCCTAGGAGGAATATAAAATGAGCGACACCATTTTAATCGTAGATGATGAAAAAGAAATTACGGATCTGATCGCCGTATATTTAGAAAATGAAAATTTCACTGTCCTGCGCGCCTACACCGCTGCGCAGGCTCTGCAATATATACAGCAGCATACCCATTCGCTCGATCTGGCCATTTTAGACGTGATGCTGCCAGATATGACCGGCTTTGATCTCTGTCAAAAAATCCGCCAGACCTATCAGTACCCCATTATTATGCTGACGGCCAAGGGAGAAGAAATTGACAAAATCACAGGCCTTACGCTTGGCGCTGATGATTATATGACCAAGCCCTTTCTCCCTCTGGAGCTGGTCGCCCGCGTAAAGGCTCAGCTTCGGCGCTACAAGCGCTATCAATCCGGCATCCCTGCCGATACGGATGTGTTTACCTGCTCCGGTCTCGTACTGAACAGCCGCACGCATGAATGTACCTTAAATGAACGCCCCCTCTCCTTAACGCCAACTGAATTTTCCATTTTAGAAATTCTTCTGCGCCAGCAGGGCAGCGTTGTCAGCGCCGAGGATCTATTCCATCAGATCTGGCAGGATGAGTATTATACTAAAAATAATAACACCATAACCGTTCATATCCGGCATTTACGAGAAAAAATGGGGGATTCCTTTGAAAATCCCAAGTACATCAAAACAGTCTGGGGGTGCGGATATAAAATTGAAAGCTAAAACATCCTCTTTTCGCCTGCTGCGCATTTTTCTGATCCTTTTGTTTGCCTTTTTATGCTGCATGGGCATCCTCTATCTCTTTGACAGCGTTTTAAACGGTACTGTTTTAGACTGGCTTTCTGAGCGTTATTTTCAGTCCTATAGCTATAACTATGAGCCCGGCAAGGAATATTATGTCACAGAGCCCAACTGGAGCGCCATTAAGTCTTTGCTGCTCCGGCTCTTTCCGCTGCTGGTCCTTTGCTGGCTCAGTACGCTGATGCTGACCTCCTATTGGCAGTCGCGGCGTTCTTTAAAAACACAGACCTTTAAAATCAGCCAGCTGATTGACCAGATCATGAACCAAGAAACAGAGCAGGTCCCCCTGCCAGAGGAATATGCTCAGATCTGTGCCCAGATGATGCAGATCAAGGCCTCCTCGCAGCGGCATGAGCAGCTCCTCAAGGAAGAAGCTGCACGTAAAAACGATCTGATTACTTATCTGGCGCATGATCTAAAAACGCCTCTTACCTCCGTCGTTGGCTATCTGAGCCTGCTGGACGAGGCTGGTGACATGCCCGCTGAGCAAAAAGCCAAATACGTCCATATTGCGCTCACCAAAGCTTATCGGCTGGAAGCCCTTATCAATGAATTCTTTGATATTACGCGGTATAATCTGCAGCAGATCACATTAGAAAAAGAGACCATTAATCTCGATTATATGCTGATTCAGATGGCTGATGAATTTTATCCGCTCCTGAGCGCCCACGGCAATACGATTCAGTTAAATGTTTCCGAAAACTTAACTCTGTATGGCGATTCCATAAAGCTAGCGCGCGTATTCAACAATATTTTGAAAAACGCCATCAGCTACAGCTATCCCAACACGCCCATTCGGCTTTCCGCATACGCCGAAGGACAAACGGTCCGTATTGACTTTCAAAATCAGGGCAGCACCATTCCGCCGCACAAGCTGACAGCCATTTTTGAAAAATTCTTCCGTTTAGACGAAGCCCGCTCCACCAATACGGGCGGCAGCGGATTAGGCCTTGCCATCGCCAAAGAGATCATTACCCTGCACGGCGGCACCATTTCCGCCTCCAGCGAAAATGAAATCACTACCTTCCATATCCTCCTCCCGGCTCAGCCTTAACAATATCTTAATGATTTCACAAGGTCCCATTAAAGTAAAAAATCCGTATGATTGCTATACTCAAAACAGTCATACGGATTTTTTATGAAAGGAACCTTGATCAATACATGGCACACAAGCGTAAAAAACGACGTTTTTTCCTTCGTCGTCTCTTCTTTTTCGGTTTTCCCCTGATCACCCTAGCAGCGCTTTTCTATTATCTCATGCCGCTTTTTATGCCGCATTCCCCCGCTGCCGATACTCCTCCGGCCACAGGCCAAAGCCATCTTTCGCTTTCCGCCCTTCCGGAGCCAGCAGCAAGTCCCTTGGACTTATCGCAGCTTTACAGCCCCCATTCCATTCTTCTGAATGCTGAAAATGGTGAAATCCTCGCTGCCTATCAGGATGACAGCCGCATCTATCCTGCCTCGCTGACTAAGCTGATGACCGCCCTGCTCCTCGTAGAATCCGGTGAAGACCTGGATCAGAGCGTCGTCATTCCAGATTGGATTTTTGACGATCTATATGCACAGGATGCTTCCTTAGCTGGTTTTGATCCTGGAGAGGAAGTCTGCCTGCGTGACCTCCTTTATGGCATCCTGCTCCCTTCCGGTGCTGAATGCTGTTTGACCGCTGCCCAAGCTGTTGCCGGTACAGAAGAAGCCTTCATCGAGCTTATGAATTCACGCGCTCAGGAGCTTTCGATGAACGATACCCATTTTTCCAACACAACCGGCCTTCATGCCGCAGACCACTACACCACCGTGCAGGACCTAGCCCTACTTTTGCGCTATGCGCTGCAAAATAATACTTTTCGCGAGGCGCTGCTCAGCCAGTATTATTCCGTAGCTCCTACGGAGATGCACCCAGATGGCTTTACTTTTTACAGCACGCTTTCTGAAAGCATGCAAAATGCAGAGCTTTCTGCCCCGGAAATCCTTGGCGGAAAAACCGGCTATACTGACGAGGCAGGTCTTTGTCTGGCAAGTTTGGCTAAAATCAGCGATCAGGAATACCTCCTTGTTACCGCAGGGGCTGCCGGCTCTCATGAGACGCCGCCATATCACATTCTGGACGCAATTTCGGTATATCGGCAGCTGGCATCCTGATATATTAAAAAAGAGTCTCGGGGACATATCATTCCCGAGACTCTCTCTTTTTCATCCTTAATTTTCAAAGGTTTCTGCAATTTTTTCCAGCTCTTTGATGATCTCAATATGCTGCGGACAATGACTCTCGCAGCTTCCGCAGTGCAGGCACTGCGATGCAAGGCCGCCGTCCTTTGTGATGTTTGCATAGCTCTTCTTATCCGCTTCTTTATTGCCGAATGTCATATAATGATTCATGGTGCTGAACATTCTGGGAATATTGATCTTCATAGGACAGTCATCGACACAATATTTACATGCTGTGCAGGGGATTTTGGGTGCTTTATTAAAGATTTCCACTACCTCAGCAATGACTTTTGCTTCTGCCTCATTGATCGGCTCAAAATCCTTCATAAATGAAGTATTATCCTCTAACTGCTCCATATTGCTCATACCGGACAGTACCGTAACCAGTCCCTCTAAAGACGCAGCATACCGAAGCGCCCAAGAGGCAACCGAAGCCTGCGGATTAAAGCTCTTGAATTTTGCTTCCAATTCATCTGACATCACTGCTAGCGAACCGCCCTTTACAGGCTCCATAATAATGACCGGCTTGCCATGCTTTCTGGCAACCTCATAGCATTTGCGGGACTGTACATTTTCACTTTCCCAATCGGCATAGTTGATCTGCAGCTGTACAAATTCTGCTTCCGGATGCTTGGTCAAAATTTCATCCAGTACCTCAGCACTGTCATGGAAAGAGAAGCCGGCATGCTTAATCAATCCTTTTTCCTTCATTTCCTGTACAAACTTCCAGCCGCCTGTCTCCTCTGATTTTTGGAAGGATTCCTTGCCAAGCGCATGCAATAAGTAAAAATCGAAATAACCAGCCTCTGTTCTGGCTAAAGATTCATCAAAAATCGGCTGATAATCAGCGTATTCCTTGATCGGCCAGATCGGCATTTTGGTTGCCAGCTGAAATGCCTCTCGCGGATACCGCTTCACAACCGCATCTCGAATTGCCCGCTCTGATTTACCATCCATATACACATAAGCTGTATCGAAATATGTAAATCCAAGATCCATGTAATGATCTACCATTTTTTTAGTCTGCTCCAAATCAACCTCTTCTCCGTTCATTGGCAGACGCATAAAACCAAAGCCTAGTTTTTTAATCTCTTCCCCTAAGTAACCCATGGTAATACCTCCTAAATAATGTTTAATTATATCATGCGGCTGTACACATTAGGCTCATCATTTTGAATCACCTGTGCACCGCAGCATTTCTCATAAAAATGTACCGGGCCGGCGGATCCGATAATCGCATATCCATATCCCGCCTCCCGCAGCCCTTCCATACTTTGCAGAAGAAGGGCCAGGCCAATCCCCTGCCCTCTTTCTGCTTCTAAAACACCCGTAGGGCCAAAGTAGTCTTTTGCCGTTGCCTCATAGCACGCAAATCCGACTACCTTTTTTTCTTTGATGGCAATATAGCAGCTAACCGGCTGATTGCTGAATGCAGCCGATACCTCGCTGGCCCATCCTTCTCCAAAGTTTTCTCTTGCAAACTGCATCACTTTATGCCGATCAGGCGCAAGCGCCCGTTCAATCCGAATTCCCTTCTGTTTCAGCCTGTCTTTATTCTCTTGATTAGAGGGCAGCTGATATAAATTGACTAGCATATCCGGCATGGTTTTTCCTCCTTATGCTTGATATAAGGGATATTTTTCAGAGAGCAGCTGTACCGCTCGACGGGCCTCTTCCTTTCTGCCCTCAAAATCTGATACGGTCCAATCAATGATCTGTGCAATCCTATCCATATCCTCTTCTTTCATGCCGCGCGTTGTCACCGCCGGTGTTCCCAAACGAATACCGCTCGTCACAAATGGTTTTTCAGGGTCAAATGGAATAGCATTTTTGTTACAGGTGATTCCAACCTGATCGAGGCGGTTTTCCGCTCTTTTACCAGTAATGCCCTTGCTACGCAGATCCACAAGCATAAGATGATTATCCGTACCGCCTGAAACGATCGTAAAACCGCGTTTTTGCAGGCCTTCTGCAAGCGCCTTTGCATTCTGTACAACCTGTTCTTGGTAATGAATAAACGCAGGCTGCAGCGCCTCAAAAAAGCTGACTGCCTTAGCCGCAACTACATGGCAAAGCGGCCCTCCCTGAATCCCTGGGAAAATAGCTTTGTCAATTTTTTTAGCAATTTCCTCATCATTACAGAGGATCATGCCTCCTCTTGGCCCCCGAAGCGTTTTATGCGTTGTTGTTGTCACCACATGCGCATGGGGTACTGGATTCGGATGCAGCCCTGCTGCTACCAAACCTGCAATATGTGCCATATCTACCATGAGCATTGCATTTACTTCATCGGCAATCTCACGGAACCGTTTAAAATCAATCACCCTAGAATAAGCTGAGGCTCCTGCAATGATCAGCTTGGGCTTTTCTTTTAATGCCAGTTCTCTTACAGCATCATAGTCAATACAGCCCGTTTCTTCCTTTACTCCATAGCTGACAATCCTATATTGCGCTCCTGATACATTGACCGGACTGCCGTGTGTCAAATGACCACCGCAGGCTAAGCTCATTCCCAAAACCGTATCTCCCGGTTTTAAAAATGCATGATATACGGCAAAATTCGCCTGTGAACCCGAATGTGGCTGCACATTTGCATATCCTGCCTGAAAGAGCGCTTTTGCCCTTTCAATCGCCAATTGCTCGACTTCATCTACAAACTCACAGCCTCCATAATAGCGTTTTCCCGGATATCCTTCAGCATATTTATTGGTCAGCGGTGATCCCATCGCTGCCATAACAGCTTTTGATACAAAATTCTCTGAAGCAATCAGCTCTATCTTCTCATGCTGTCTTCTTGTTTCTGCCTGAATCAGCTCGGCAATCTGGGAATCCACTATACGTACATCTTCTAATAAGCTCATCATACCCTCATCCTTTTTCAGTCTTCTTTAATAATTATAACAAATTTTTCATAAATAGCAAATGGCAAATCTTATGCAATAGCTGGAAAATTAAAAACCAGCATTGAAAAGCCTTTCTAACTATAGTATAATCAGCTTCGTTAAATCAGATGCACGAAATGGAGATTATAATGGAACAACAGGAATTTCAAGCCTATTGTGCTGCTCACTATAAAAAAGTTTGTAAAATTGCACTGCGTGCCGGGGAAATTATGGCCTCTCACGGAGCCGAGGCTTACCGAATTGAGGACACCGTTTGCCGGCTTTTAAAAACCACTGGTTTCTCTTATGCAGAGGCTCATGTTTCCGTGACCGGTTTATTTATCACCCTATCTGATCCTTCTTTAGACCGCGAAGTTACGCTTGTAAAACGCATCAGCAATCGGGTGAGTGATCTCAGCCAGATCTCGCATGCCAATGAAATTTCACGCCGCTTCGTTTCCGGAGAGCTGACTATTGAACAGGCATTTCAAGAATTTGATGCTTTAGAAAATAAACAGTATTATTCACCGTTTATTATTCTTCTCAGCTTTGTTGTCATTTCCTCTTTATTTACCTTTATGTTCGGCGGCTATCCTCTGGATGCTTTAGCTTCTGCTTTTGTTGGTTTTTTTGTCGGCATAGCCTATCTGCTTTTTGGTAAACTAAAGTCCCTTGGCTTTGTCAGGGATTTTCTAGCTTCTGTTGTCTTGGGCATCTTCTGTATTCTTTTCGTATATTTTATCCCCATTGGTTCCCATCTGCAGCCTATCATTTCTGGATCTATCATGCCTTTAGTCCCTGGTATGCTTCTCACAGTTGCCATTCGGGATTTGCTGCATGGCGACTATATGTCAGGCGTTTCTCGTGCAATTGAAGCTTCTATTTGCGCCGTTTCCATTGCTGCCGGCGTCTCCATCGTTGCCCATCTGTTTGAACGAAGTCACGGTGCTCTGCTCCTTGATACGCCCCCTACTTGGTTCACCTGGGGGAAAAACTGGTTGATTACCCCGGAAATGATATTTCAGGCCGGCTGCTCATTCTTTTCAACCATTACCTTTGTAATTCTATTTAATATTGAACCCAAGCATCTCGTTCCCTGTGGTATTGTGGGCGCAGCCACCTGGTTTGTATATTATTTTGTAATCAAATACGTACCTGGCATTGCTCTTTCTAATTTTTTTGCTGCTGTAACCGCCAGCGCCATTTCATTTTATATGGCTCGCCGGCTTCGTGCACCTGTCACCATTTTCTTTACAGGCGGTATTTTCTGTATGGTTCCGGGGGCGGGAATTTATCAGACCATGTATTATCTGATCGGCCGCGATCTTGTTACGGGAGCTAACCGTTTTTTAAACACTTTAGAAATCGCTGCACTCATCGCCATTGCAATTGCCGTTCACACTTCTTTAGATAGCCTGCTGCGCAAGCACCACTTAAAAAAGCAGTCTCAGATTAAACGGTAAAGTGCAATCATTCGCCGCGCTTCTTCAGCGCTGAAATTGCCATTATCCTCCCATGTCACAATCAGATTTTTCGTTCGTGTGTAACCAGCTTTTTCATATATTGACAGTTTCTTTTCAAACTTGTCTGCATACTCTTTATTATCCATGAGACCTGCATGTTTCCAGATGATCTTTTCTCCATTCGGCATCCAGAGAAGAAAATCTGGGATTACTTTTTGATCCCCCATTTGCATTGGTCTTTCATATTCGTAGGTAATCCCCTGTGCAAATAACATATTAGCGATAATCTCTTCTGATTTAGAAGCTACCAGCTCTCCCTGATCCGTCATATGCTTATAATTTTCCCGATGCCACTTTGCCTCCGCCAATTGTTTTGCCTTTTGATAGGCTTTTTCTTGATCAATCCTTTTTCTCTCTCTTTGATAGTACTCTTGTAAAATTTCTTCTCCTGTCATATGAAAAATCAGCAGCACATGCTGCAGTTTCTTTCTGAACTGAAGCAATTCTCTTAATTTTTCTTGCTGATGACGCAGAATTTCTATCTGTCTTTTCGTTGCTTCTATTTGATCCTTTGCAACCGATTTTTGAACTTTAACTTTATTTTGATAAAACTGCCAATAAGCATATTGTTTTCTATCTCCTTTCCAAACCAATGAGCCGGCCGTATGCGGAATACTTTTTTCCAGCCGTTCGATCCGCAAATGCAAATACAGAAATTGCTCCTCTAACTTATTTTTAAATTCTTCTCTTTCCATTCATCCTTCTCCTTGCTCGCTCTTTTACTTATAGTATCGGAGAAAAATATTAAAATTCCCTAAAGTTACAAAAATTTCACATTTGCTGTCGCTTGCGCCGCATTATCAATTTTTTTAATTTTGGTGGAAATTTTTCCTCTATTTCAGGGCTTTTCCACCACATCAGGCTGAACTTCTTCCACCAAGATGCCCTCGCCTCTTTCATGCAACGGATAATTTTCCGCCATCCTCCTGTTCTTCCGTCAGGTCCCGGGGAAATTTTTCAGCTGAATTTCAAATTTCTCCCAAAGCAAGCTCAGAACTAGAGATTAACTCATGAGCCGGCTCACGCCTAAGGATTAACTCATGATCCGGCTCACGCCTAAAGATTAACTTATGATCAAGCTCACATCCAGAGTTTGCCCCATGTCCGCCCCCAGTCTGGACCCTGCTCCACGTCATCCCCCGCCTCCGCACTCCCAACAAAAAAAAGCGGACCTTTCAGAGGCCCGCTTTTCTTTTATCTCGCTACAATATTCACAATTCTTCCCGGCACATAGATCTCTTTCATAATGGTTTTTCCTTCCAGCGCAGCAGCCACCCTTGCGTCCGCCTTTGCCGCTGCAATCGCCGTTTCCTGATCAGCATCCTTGGGAATCATAATCGTACTCTTCACCTTACCGCTGATCTGTACAGCGATTTCAATGGTCGCCTCCACCGTCTTATTTTCATCATAAGTCGGCCATGCTGTCTGGAAAATATGCCTTTCAAATCCCAGATTTTCCCACATCTCCTCCGTGAAATGAGGCGCTACCGGATTAAGCAACGTTAAATACGTCTTCATCTCGCCCCGAGTCACGCTGCCCTTATCATAAAACTGATTAAGCAGCGCCATCAAAGCCGCAATGCCGGTATTAAATTTAAGAGATTCAAAATCCTGACTCACCTTTTTGATCGTGCGGTGCATCGAGGTTTCCAGATCGGCGCTATAGCCCTCTCCCTCTGTCACCATATCCTGCAGTTTCCATACGCGCTCTGCAAATCGGCGGCAGCCCTTGACGCCCTGTGTGGACCATGGCGCTGCTTTTTCAAAATCACCAATAAACATCTCGTAAAGACGCATAGTGTCCGCACCAAACTCTTCCACGACCTCGTCAGGATTGACAACATTGCCGCGCGATTTCGACATCTTCACGCCGTTTTCTCCCAGAATCATCCCATGAGAGGTACGCTTCTGATAGGGCTCCGGCGTAGGCACGATGCCCTGATCATACAAAAAGCGGTGCCAGAAACGCGAATACAGCAGATGCAGCGTCGTATGCTCCATTCCGCCATTGTACCAATCTACCGGAAGCCAGTAATTCAGTGCCTCCTTGCTGGCCAGTGCATGCTCATTATGCGGATCCATATACCGCAGGAAATACCAAGAAGACCCGGCCCATTGCGGCATTGTATCCGTCTCTCTCGTCGCCGGTCCGCCGCAGACAGGACAGGTCGTATTGACCCAGTCCGTCATAGCAGCCAGCGGAGATTCGCCGTTCTCACCCGGCTCATAGCTCTCCACCTCCGGCAGTAAAAGCGGCAGCTGCTCCTCTGGCAGCGGCACCCATCCGCCGCAGTGCTCACAATATACAACCGGAATAGGCTCTCCCCAATAGCGCTGACGTGAGAAAACCCAGTCGCGCAGCTTATAGTTTACCTTTTTATGTCCAATGCCTTTTTCGGTCAGCCATTCCACAATCGCTTTTTTTGCCTCTTCTACAGACATTCCATCTAAAAAGCCAGAATTGATCATCGTGCCCGTGGCAATATCCGTAAAGGCTTCTTCCTGTACCTTGCCGCCTGCCACAACCTCGATAATCGGCAGATCAAATTTTTTTGCAAATTCCCAGTCGCGCGTATCATGCGCCGGTACCGCCATAATCGCGCCGGTACCATAGCTCATCAGCACATAATCCGAAATCCAGATCGGGATCTCCTGACCGTTCACCGGATTCACCGCTTTAATCCCCTTCAGCGGCACGCCCGTCTTTTCTTTCGCAAGCTCCGTTCTTTCAAAATCAGACTTGCTGTTGGCAAACTCCCGATAAGAAAGCACCTCATCAAAATTTTCAATCTGATCCTTCCACTCGTCAATATAAGGATGCTCCGGCGACATCACCATGTACGTCGCGCCAAACAGCGTATCTGGGCGCGTGGTATAAATCGTCAGCGTTTTGCCGTTGGCTGTAAAATCAACCTCTGCCCCCTCTGAACGTCCAATCCAATTGGTCTGCTGCGTTTTAACACGCTCAATA
The DNA here is from genome assembly GCA_022794035.1 of Lachnospiraceae bacterium. Lineage (NCBI taxonomy): Bacteria > Bacillati > Bacillota > Clostridia > Lachnospirales > Lachnospiraceae > Lachnospiraceae bacterium. Next base: position 180,586 of record JAAWDX010000007.1, read on the forward strand.
AAATCCAGCCCCTCCAGACCATCAATCAGCTTCTGCGCATATTCCGTAATTTTCAGCATCCACTGCGTCTTCATGCGGTGCTCTACCGGCGTGCCGCAGCGCTCGCAGGCTCCGTTGACCACCTCTTCATTCGCTAAACCGCATTTGCAGGACGGACACCAATTGACCGACATCTCTTTCTTATAGGCCAAGCCTTTTTTAAAGAGCTGCAGAAAAATCCACTGCGTCCATTTATAATAGCCCGGATCCGTCGTGTTAACCTCACGGCTCCAGTCAAACGAAAAGCCCAAAGACTGCAGCTGCTCTTTAAAATGCGCCACATTCCGCTTCGTCACCTCACGCGGATGAATCTTGTTTTGAATCGCATAGTTTTCCGTAGGCAGTCCAAACGCATCCCAGCCCATAGGAAACAATACATTATATCCCTGCATCCGGCGCTTTCTGGCCACAATATCCATCGCCGTATAAGGACGCGGGTGCCCCACATGCAGCCCCTGTCCTGATGGATAAGGAAATTCGATCAGCGCATAGAATTTCGGCTTGTCCGTAGATTCAGAAGCCCGAAACGCACCGCTCTCTTCCCAAACATTCTGCCACTTTTTCTCAATGGCTTTATGATCATAGATCTTCAATCCATTCACTCCTTACACTCAAATTAAAATTCATTTTAGCAGAAGGTATTACAAAATTCAAGCATTTTGCGAAAAAAGCTCTTCTGCATAGCGCACCGATCCCATCGCGTCCTTGGAATAAAAGTCCGCCCCGATCTGATCCGCATAGGCCTGCGTAAGCACAGCGCCTCCCACCATCACTTTACAAGACGGCAGCGTCTTCTTCAGCTGCCGAATCGTCTCCTCCATGTGCACCACCGTCGTCGTCATCAGCGCGCTCAGTCCCACAAGCTTCACCTGCTCCCGCTGCGCCGTCTCCACCACCAGCTCCGGTGGCACATCCTTGCCAAGATCCAGCACCGTAAATCCATAATTTTCAAGCAGCACCTTCACAATATTCTTGCCAATATCATGAATGTCCCCTTTTACCGTCGCCAGCACAATCTTGCCCTTGCTCTGCTGCTCCTTCCCGCGAAAGCTCTCCTTAATCACCTGAAAAGCAGCCTGCGCGGCCTGCGCGCTCATCAAAAGCTGAGGCAGGAACATCGTCCCCTTTTCAAACTCTTTTCCCACAAAGTCCAGCGCCGGAATCAGCTCTTCATCAATCATGCGCAGTGCCTCTTTTTCTTTTAGCCCCTCCGCCGTATGGCGGGAAGCAAGATCCGCGAGTCCCTTGATGATGGCGTCCTGCAGCGGCGCCGCCTGCATCTGGCCTGCCGGCTTTGCTTCAGACGCTGTCTTATGCACCGCCGCGGTCATCTCCATCTGACTATATTTCTCGATATACTGACTGCAGTTCTTGTCGTATCCTTTGACCGCCAGATACACATCATAGGCTTGCCGCATGGCGGCGCTGGCCGGATTGATGATGCCGGCTGACAGGCCGCGGTCCATCGCCATGGCGTAAAAGGAAGCGTTGATGAGCTCACGGTTTGGAAGTCCGAAGGAGATGTTGGATACGCCGAGCACGGTGCCGACGCCAAGCTCCCGGCGCACTCTCTGCAGCGCCTCCAGCGTGACTCGTCCCTGTTCTTCTCCGGTGCTGATTGTCATCGTCAGTGTGTCGATAAGGATATCTTTTTTGGCAATGCCATAGGCAGCGGCTGTGTCAATGATTTTTTTGGCAATTTTGAGACGCCCCTCCGCCGTTTCCGGGATGCCATCTTCATCCAATGTGAGCCCGACGACTACGCCGCCGTATTTTTTTACAAGCGGGAAGATCGCTTCCATCACTTCGCGCTTTCCGCTTACTGAATTGATCAGTGGTTTTCCGTTGTAATGCCGCAGGGCCCTTTCCATGGTATATGCGTCGGAGGTGTCGATCTGCAGCGGCAGCTTGGTGATGGCCTGCAGCTCCTGCACCAGCTCATCCATCACTTCTGCCTCCCGGATCTCCGGAAGCCCCACGTTGACGTCTAAAATATGAGCTCCTTGCTCCTCCTGTTTAATCGCTTCTTCTAATATATAGTTAAAATCATGCTCACGCAGCGCTTTCTTAAGCTTTTTCTTGCCGGTTGGATTGATCCGTTCTCCAATAATCAGCGGTTTATCGCCCAAGATCTCATGAGCGCCGTAGGAGGAAACAATCGTGAGATTCTTTTCCGTCACCGGTCTGCGAGTTGCTGCCTGACAGCGCATGACCATCTGGCGAATATGCTCCGGCGTCGTGCCGCAGCAGCCGCCTATGCACTGCGCACCCGCTGCTATCATCTTTTCCTGATCCTCAGCAAATTCCTCAGGCCCTACCCCAAATACCGTCTGTCCCTCGATAAGCTGCGGCATGCCCGCATTAGGATTCACGATGATGGGTCTGCTGGCGCAGGCCTGCAGCACCGGCATCAGCTCCAGCATCTGCTTCGGCCCCAGCGCACAGTTCATGCCAATGCAATCAGCGCCAAGCCCCTCTAGCATAGAAACTGCCGCCGGTATATCGCCACCGGTCAGAAGCTTTCCTTTCTCATCCAGCACCATGGTGACGGCTACCGGCAGATCCGAATGCTCCTTGGCCGCCAGCAGCGCCGCTTTCATTTCATAAGGATCATTCATCGTCTCAATCAAAATCAGATCTGCGAGCTCCCTGCCGGCCTGTACCACCTCAGCGAAGGCAGCATAGGCCTCCTCAAATCCCATACTCCCCAGAGGACGCATCAGCTTGCCTAGGGAACCTATGTCAAGCGCAGCAAAGCATTCACGCTTTGCTGCCTGCTGATTCTGCCGCTTTTCCTGCGCAATTGCCTCCCTTGCCAGCTGCAATCCCGCCTGCACCAGGCCCTCCACCGTATACGCTGTCTTTTCCAGCTTATAGCGGTTGACCCCAAAGGTATTGGCCTTTAAAATATGGCACCCAGCCGCTAAATAGCTTTTATGAATCCGCACAATCGTTTCCGGATGCAAAATATTCCAGGTTTCCGGAATTTCTCCTGCGGCAAGCCCTTCTTTTTGCAGCAGCGTCCCCATCGCTCCGTCAAAAAAGAGAATCTGCTGCTCTAACGCTTCTAAAAATTTCATACCTTTAAAATCTCCGAAATACGTGCCAAAATAGCCTCTGCAATCTCTGGTTTATTCATCGTATACACATGCACATGCGGCACTCCATTGGCCAGCAGATCAATGATCTGATCCGCTGCATACACGATCCCTGCCTGCCGCATCGCTTTAGGCGTACTGCCAAACCGATCCAAAATTGCTTTAAACCGCTGAGGCAGCTCTGTACCTGACAGACTGCCGATCCGTTTCATCTGCTTACCGTTTGTCACCGGCATGATGCCGGCACACACCGGCACAGTAATGCCAATTTCACGAATCCGATATAAAAACCGGTACAAAATCTGATTGTCAAAAAACATCTGGGTCGTCAAAAATTCAGCGCCGGCCTCCACCTTTTCCTTCAGATGCTTCAAATCATCCGCCTTATTCTTAGATTCCACATGCCCTTCCGGATAGCATGCCGCCCCAATGCAAAAATCTCCATAGCTTTTGATCTCCCGAATCAGCTCGCTCGCATACCGATATTCACATTTTCCGCCGTCCTCGGGAATGTCTCCGCGCAGGGCCAGTATATTCTCAATTCCCTTCTCCTTCAGCATCCCCAGCATCTTACCAATCTCCTCATGCGTTGAGGAAACACAGGTCAAGTGCGCCAGCACCGGCGTATGATATTCTGTCTGCAGCGCACTGGCCAGTGCCGCCGTATACTGACTCGTTCCTCCGCCGGCCCCATAGGTTACGCTCATAAAATCAGGCCCTAGCGCAGCAATTTGCTTCGTCACGGTTTCCACAGCCAAAAACTTGTCCTCCGTCTTTGGCGGAAATACTTCAAAAGATAGGGTTGATTTCCCTGTTTTTAAAAGATCACTAATTTTCATTTTTTATCCCTCTATCAGCGCTACCGGCGCATTGACAATTGTTTTTTCATCCGTCAACGTAAGCTCTCCCGTCTCCGGCTCACGCCGGAAAATGACCATGTTATCTGACAACTGGTTCACGGCAATCAGAAGCCTCTCATCGCCTGTCAGGATAAAATCACGCGGGTACCAGCCGCGTGTGGAATATGTATTTTGCAGTGAAATATGTCCATTTTGCGGGTTAACCTTAAACAGAGCAATGGAATCCTCCCCCCGATTGGAAACATACAAACATCTCCCATCCTGCGTGAGACGGATCGCAGCCGGATAATTCCTGTCAGAAGGAAATTCCGGAGACAACGTGCTCACCTGTTCTATCAGCGTAAATCCCGTTTCTTTTTCATAGGCAAGCACTGCCACTTCTGAGCTTAGCTCACAGGCTACATAGGCATATCTGCCATCCGGACTCATGACCATATGGCGCGGACCGCTTCCGGGCGGTAGCTTAACATTCATACCAATTGCCCGGTGCAGCTTTCCTGTTTCCTCATTCATCTCATACAGAGCCAAAGTGTCCATGCCCAGATCACAGATCACCACATAGGCTCCATCTTTCGTAAAAAACGCACTGTGCGCATGCGCTCTTTCCTGCCTCTCGGCAACAGGACCGCTTCCAATATGACGGCGCAGACAAAACATAGGCATGAGCTTTCTGTGCATATCCACGGGATACACCTGAATCGTCGCCTCCTCATAGCATGTCACCACCGCATACTGCTCTGCTGAATCCATTTCAATATGACAGAGTCCCCTGCCGGCTGCCACCTTTTTGCTGTGCAGGGATATTTCCTGTGTCTGCATGTCTATTGCATACACACAGATCAGTCCCTTTTCTTCTTCTCCCGGTTCAGAAACGGCATAGAGAAAATCATGTGCGCGGCTTACATAAAAATAGGTCGGCGAGGGCTGCTCTGCCAAAAGCTGCGGCCCCTCCTCGAGCTTACCGTCAGCAGAAATACGCATTCCATAAATTCCCTTGCTGGTTTTATGTGTCTGCGTTCCCAGATATATATAATACTGCTTCATCAGCCTGTCCTTTCTTTTGTATGATCATTTATTTTACTGCACATTTTTATAAAGTGCAAGCATTTTAAAAGGCAGCGCCCATATCTTATCCCAAAATATGGCGCTGCCCCTTTTATATCATCTTGCTAAATTGTTCAAACCGTGCTCTTTCCTCTGGCGTCAGATTCGCCTGCAAAACCTTCATCAGCATAGAAGCCTCTTCCTGACTAAGCGCTAGCCCATTGTTCTGCATTTTAAAGCCATATGACATCATAATTTGTATCTTTTCATTGATTGGCCGATCTGCCATGAGCTCTATCATTTCTTTAAGATACTGTTGTTTAATTTTAGGCAAAGACTGAAACTCCGGCCCTTTAAAAAACTCTATCAGATTTTGATCCATGACTGCTTCTCCCTTCTTTATATTCATCCTAACATATCTGTTAATGATGTAATCATGCTTTGCTGCTCCGGCGTCAATCCCTCTCTCAGCTTTAATGCCAGATTCTGATCGGGCGCCGCGGCTGCCGGCCACACTGGTGTTACTTCCTTACTCTCCCTTTCTTCTGCGGAGGTTGTTTGATTTTCCCCAGTTTCAGCAGTCTTTGGTTTTACCTCTTCTTCTACCTTCATCAGCTCCTGCAGTTCCTGCAGCTTAATCATAATACTCAGCATCCGCTTTGTGGAAGAGTCCATGTAAGGAAGCATCATATGCAGCATTTTCATCATATCAGGGCCTCCGGCTTTTTTTGCATCCATCCTTGATCCCCTCCTTTATCTATAGCATATGCGCCTATTCTCTAAAACTTGATGCCCGTGTTAAATTCTTTTCCTATGGCTTTTATATACAAAAACGAGGACATCTTCTCTACTGAAAATATCCTCGTTATGTGAATCCTCTGAATATGTCACGCCACTTTTATAAAATCAGAACGATACCAGAGTTTGCCGCTCGCGGCAAACTCGTAAGGCGGTTCAGTATCGTGATTTAAAGAAATATATCAGGCCGCCTTTAATCCAGAACGACACCGGAGTTTGGTGCACTGCACCAAACTCGTAAAGTGGCTCTAAAATGTGAATCCTCTGAATATGTCACGCCACTTTTATACCATATGATCCGGAATCAGCATTTCATCCACTTCTTCATCGCTCAAAATATGCTTTTCCTTTAACAGGGTACGAACGGATTTTCCGGTCTTAATCGCTTCTTTGGCCACATCGGCCGCCTGCTGATAGCCAACCTTCGGACAGATCACCGTAATAATGCCTACTGAATTTTCCACCAAGTCACGGCAACGCTCTTCATTTGCTTCAATATCCAAAATGCAATTGTCCACCAGCGTTTCAACGCCGCCCGTAATCGCATTGATGGATTCAAACAGTTCATAAAAAAGCACTGGCTCATAGGCATTCAGCTCTAGCTGGCCCGCCTCTGCTGCCATCATAATGGTCGTATCATTGCCAATAATTAAATAGGAAATCTGTGCCATTACCTCCGGCACTACCGGATTGATCTTACCCGGCATAATAGAAGAGCCATTCTGCTTAGAAGGCAGCTTAATTTCTCCAAATCCAGTTCTCGGACCGGAAGACATCAGGATCAAATCATGGGACATCTTCGCCAAACTCACGACACAGGTTTTTAAAATAGAAGAAACATAAGCAAATCCATCCAGATTCTGCGTACCGTCAATCAGATTTTCACATTGATGCAGATCGAGTCCTGACACCATGCTTAAACGCGGTACAATATGTTCTACAAAATAAGGCTTTGCATTAATGGAGGTACCAACAGCTGTTCCTCCCATATTTACATAGGAAAGCTCTTCCATGGCCAGATCAAAACGCCGGATATCTCTTTTAACAGCGCAGCGATAGGCTCCAAATTCCTGACCCAGGCGAATCGGCACTGCATCCTGCATTTCCGTACGTCCCATCTTTACCACGTTCCAAAACTCTTTTTCCTTCACAGCTAAAGCCTTTTCCAGACGCTCCAGCTGGAATTTAGCCTTTTTCATCAGTTTAATCGCTGTCATCTTGCCAGCTGTAGGAATGACATCATTGGTGGACTGCGCACGGTTTACATGATCATTGGGATGTACAATCTTATAATTGCCCTTAACTCCCCCCAAAATCTCAATCGCACGATTGGCAATCACTTCATTTGCATTCATGTTAATTGTGGTGCCTGCGCTGCCCTGTACCGGGTCGCAGATAAATTCATTATGGAATTTACCCTCCAAAATCTCACGGCTCGCCTGGCAAATTGCATCGCAGATATTTTTATCCAGCTCTCCGCATTCATTATTAATCGTTGCGCATGCAATTTTAATTTCTGCTAAGCTCTCAATAAACTCTTTTTCCAGTCTATGACCGGTAATATGAAAATTTTCATGACCTCTCAGCGCCTGTACGCCATAATATGCGTCAACCGGAACTTCCTTTTCTCCAATCGAATCCCGTTCAATACGATACTGCATGATTTCCTCCATTTTATCCTTACAAAACATTTTTTCAAATCACATCCTGCATATGATGTGATTCCTTCATAAAGCAGTATCATTATAGCAGATTACTTTGAATTTTCAACCCTTTTTTGAAAGTTTTCCTGCATTTTTTCGTGATTTTTCCTCATCAAATCCTTTAATATTTTAAAAATAAAGAATCTTAAAACAATTAGGAGCCCTGCCGCAGATAAGCCGGCAAGGCTCCTAAACTTATTTTTCAATTTCTCAGATTTTATCCAGTGCCTGCTGCACATCCGCCATAATATCCTCCACATTTTCCAGACCTACGGAGAGGCGAATCATGCCGCCGTCAATGCCTGCGGCTACCAGCTGCTCATCCGTTAGCTGGCGATGCGTCGCCGACGCAGGATGAAGCACACAGGTACGAATATCGGCCACATGCACCACATTAGAGGCAAGCTCCAGACTATCCATGAATTTAACGGCATTCTGGCGACCGCCCTTAATGGAGAAGGAAATCACGCCGCTGCATCCTTTGGGCAGGTATTTCTGCGCCATTTCATGATATGGATTGGAAGAGAGTCCCGGATAATTGACAGAAGCAACCTTCTCTGAGCGCTCCAGCATGGAGGCTACCTGCATGGCATTTTCACAATACTGCTTCATGCGCACCGGCAGCGTCTCCAGCCCCAGATTCAGCAAGAAAGCCGAATTGGCAGCCGGATAACAGCCAAAATCTCTCATCAGCTGCATACGCGCTTTAATAATATATGCCAGATTACCAAACTCGCGGGTATACACCACGCCATGATAACTTTCATCCGGCTCTGTAAATTCAGGGAATTTGCCGCTGGCGGCCCAATCAAAATGACCGCTGTCCACGATCACACCGCCCACCTGCAGCGCATGTCCATCCATATATTTTGTTGTGGAATGTACGACAATATCGGCGCCAAACTCAAACGGCCTGCACAAATACGGTGTGGCAAAGGTATTATCAACAATAAGCGGTACACCATTTTGATGTGCTACTTTAGCGAATCGCTCAATATCAAAAACGACCAGCGCCGGATTCGCCAATGTCTCGCCAAACACAGCCTTCGTATTGGGCTTAAATGCTGCCTGAATCTCTTCTTCACTCGCTCCGCTGTCTACCCAAATACATTCTATGCCCAGCTTTTTAAGCGTCACGGCAAACAGGTTGATCGTACCGCCATAGATAGTAGAAGCAGCGATAAAGCTGTCACCAGCATTACACAAATTTAAAATAGAGAGCAGACTGGCCGCCTGACCGCTGCTCGTCAGCATAGCGCCGGCGCCCCCTTCTAAGGCCGCAATTTTTTTCTCTACTGCATCGCAGGTCGGATTGGCAAACCGGGAATACATATATTCAGTAGGCATATCAAACAGGGCCGCGATATGATCTGTTGAATCAAAACAATAGGTTGTGCTCTGCACAATCGGGACTACACGCGGCTCTCCATTTTTCGGCGTATAGCCGGCATGAAGACACTGTGTCTCGATCTTAGCATCTTTTCTTAATTCTTTCATCGATTCCTCCACCTTTAACTTTTGTATTAAATGATCATTCTTATTTTACCACAGATTGCTTTCCATGCAAACCATTTTAAAAAAATTCATCCTCTGCTAGCTTCAAAAAAGCCCTTGACTATGGTCTAACCCCATGGTTTATGATAGCCATCGTGATCACAAAATTTACGAAAGGATTTATTTCATCATGTCAGCGCAACAATTGGAGCGGAGCATTTCCGTCTCCTCTATACTTCGTTTTACGTTTCCCACCATCATTATGATGGTATTCACTTCTATTTATTCGATGGTCGATGGCATCTTCATCTCCCGTTTAGTAGGAGCTGACGCCATTTCAGCTACCAATATCGTATATCCCGTTATCTACATCGTGATCGGCCTCGGCTCCATGCTGGGCGCAGGTGGCAATGCCGTTTTAGCCAAAAAGCTAGGAGAAGGCCGCAGCCGCGAGGCCTGTGAGGATCTTTCCTTTTTCACACTGTTCTCCTTTTTACTCGTTGTTGGCTTCTCTGCGTTTTGTTTGCTTGCTATAAAGCCTTTACTCTATGCACTGGGCACCAATGATCGCCTCTACCCCTATTGCCGGGACTATTTTTTTGTCAGTGTTTGCGGCTTTCCCGCTTATATGCTGCAGCTGATCTTTCAGAATTATTTTATCACTGCCGGACGCCCCAATCTCGGGCTCATCTCTTCTGTCGCGGCCGGCATCATCAATGCAATTCTCGACTATGTTTTTATCGCTGTCTTTCATCTGGGCATCAGCGGCGCCGCTTTGGCGACGCTCACCGGCTACCTCATTCCTGCGGCTACCGGCCTTATCTTCTTTTCTCATAACAAAGGAGGCCTTTGCTTCCGCCGTCCGCGGCTGCGCCTCCGCCTCCTGCTTCAAGCTCTAGCCAACGGAAGCTCTGAATTTGTTTCCAATGTCGCCACAGCCCTCATTTTTCTTGTGCTCAATATCGTTACACTGCGTGTACTGGGTGAGGATGGACTGGCGGCCATCTCCATCGTATTATACAGTCAATTTGTTTTCACTGCCGTTTATATGGGGTATTCCAGCGGCGTGGCTCCACTCATCAGCTACAATTACGGTGCAGGCAATATTCAAAACCTGCACCGCATCTTCCGCATCTGTCTGGGGTTTGTCATCGCATCGTCTGTGCTCATGACAGTCCTGCCCCTCTTTTTGGCAAAGCCTCTTATGGCTGTTTTCACCTCGCGTGACAGCGCCGTTTTTTCTATTGCTGTTCATGGCTTTCTGGTTTTCAGCCTTGGCTATCTCTTTGCCGGCCTCAACATCTTTTCCTCTGCCTTTTTTACAGCCTTTTCCAACGGCAAGGTCTCTGCCATTATTTCCTTTTCCCGTACCTTTGCTCTGATTCTGCCGGCCCTTCTCCTTCTTCCGCATTTCATCGGCGGCGATGGCATCTGGCTTGCCATTCCGATCGCAGAGGCTCTCTGCTTTTTCCTTTCCCTCTACTTTCTAAAAACGCGCCGGATCCAATATCAGTATTAAAATTTAAAAATAATCCCCACCGCAGCCGCAAAGGCAATATACACAATCGGATGCTTTTTAAACTTTTTTAGCGCCAGCCAGACCACAGCCGCCAGCACAAGCGCTTTCCAGTTCACCACGGCCAGCAAGCTGGAAGCATTCCAGCCGCTCCATTTTGTCAGATTTAAAAAGGCAAGCTCGGCTACGCTTAGCCCTGCTGCTGTAATCATCCCGGTGGACGCCGGCCTGAGCCCTTTAAATACGCCCTGCACCGCAGGTGAGTTTTTAAAGGGCTCTATAATTTTAGAAATCATAATAATCACAATGATTGACGGCGCGATAAGCGCCAGCGTTGCCAGTACGCCTCCCAAAGGACCGGTGGTCAAATAGCCCACATAGGTGGCCATATTGATTCCGATGGCGCCCGGCGTCGATTCTGAGATTGCCACCAGATTTAAAATATCTTGATTGGTAAACCAGCCTGTCTTTTCCGCCATTTCATATAAAAACGGAAGCGTCGCCAACCCGCCGCCCACAGCAAACAGGCCAGTCTTAAAAAATTCATACAACAGTCGAAGCCAGATCATCATGCTGTTTTTCCTCCTATTTTATATAAAATATAGCCGGCAATACCGGAGGCCAGCACCAGCACAATGGTAGAAATATCTGTAAAAACAGCCAACGCGGTAACAATCAGAAAAATTCCCACCGCTGCCTTACTGACCAGCGCCTTTTTGCCCAATTTAATCACAGCGTCCAGAATCAGAACACAGACGCAGACGCGGATCCCTGCAAAGGCATGTCCGACAATCTCTAAATCCGCAAAATTCTGTACAAAGGCAGCGATCACCAAAATGATACAGATAGAAGGAATCGCAAAGCCAATCGTAGCCACAATAGCGCCTAAAACGCCCAGCAGCTTATATCCGATAAACGTCGAGGTATTGATGGCAATGATGCCCGGCGTGCACTGTCCAATGGCATAATAATCCATTAGCTCCTCTTCGGTAACCCAGTGGTATTTTTCCACAACAATCTTCTGCAGCAAAGAAAGCATGGCATAGCCTCCGCCAAAGGTACATACCCCCAACTGCATAAAAACCAATAGTATTTGTAAATAGCGTTTCATTTTTATCTCCTTTCTCCTGTGTATTGTAATATATGAAAGGGATTTGGTCTAGTCTTAAATTTCGATTTTACGAATTAAAACCGTCTATTACGGAACCTAACTTTAGCAAAATAGAAACAGCATACCCTTTCAATATGTGATATAGTAATATCACCGTACGGAGATAAGAGAAAGGCAAGGTGATAAATTGAATTATCGTGAATGCATTGACGATGCTATCGAATTTATTGAAACAAATATCAAAGAAAAATTAACCGCGCAACAGATTTCTGAACAAATGGGATACTCCGTTTATCATTTTTGCAGAGTGTTTGCTTTACAGAAAGATGTAACGCTTATGGATTATGTCCGAAAAAGACGATTATCCATTGCACGCTCCGAATTACTTAAAGGTAAAAGAATTATTGATATTGCTGTAGAATATGGTTATGAAACAGCAAGTGGTTTTGCAAAATCCTTTAGAAAAGAATTTGGATATAGCCCAACCACCTATATGGCTCGTATGAGTGATATTGACTTAAAATTATTAACTAGAAATGGAGATTACAGTATGAATCCTATTATTATGAAAAAAGAATCGTTTAAAGTAGCTGGCTATGGTATAGAGACCAATGTTACAAATGGTCATATGAAAGATATTGCTGCCTACTGGGATACTTATACAGGCGAAAATCTTGAAAATAAAATGTACACACAGCTATGCCCGCCTAAACATGGGGAAGTTGGAATTTGCTTTTCATCTACAAAAGATGAAAATATAGTATATCTTTTAGGTGTCATCGTTGATGATTTCACAAAAGCTACTCCTGACATGATTACAGTTGAAGTGCCGGAAGCTGAATATGCTGTTTTTACCACACCACCTGTTGATTTGACAAATAAGGGCAGTGATACAAATGATCCATTAGCTGACGTTGTAAAAGCAACCTGGAAATATATCTTTGAAGAATGGTTTCCAAATAGCGGATATCGATATGATGAAAGCAAAATTGACTTTGAATTTTACGATGAAAGATGTCATTCTCACCCAGATTCAACCATGGATATCTATATTCCTATACTAAAAAAGTAAGCATTAAACTCACCCCTTCCTACTATTGGAAATTTTTATTGCATTTATCTCGCGGTTCCTCTATAATACAACATGTTGCTTGGACATGGAAACAGGTGAAACTCCTGTACGAGCCCGTCGCCGTGAGGCGCATTTTATGAAGCTGCCTACCTGAGGCCGCATCTCAGGGAACAGGTCATTGGCACTGCTCAAATGGCAGTCCGAGAAGGCCGGCTGCTTACGCGCCAAGTCGAAATACTTGTCCATGCATCCTCCCGCTATCTTTGCTGCGAGCGCCGGCTCCCTGCGGGAATAAACTTAATCTATTGATTTATGGAGGATTTATCATGTTCAAAAGAATGAAAAAATGGTTATCGTTCTTCTGCTTTATGGTGCTGATTGCGGCTATGGCACTTTCTATGACAGCTTGTAACGCTAACAAGGTAACCGGTGATTCTAGTATCGCCACGCAGGACTCTTCCGCCGTTTCCGAAAACACCGTATTAGGCGAAGGCAAAACAGAATTTACTTTCATCGTTACGGATGCGGAAGGAAAGGATACGACCTTTGAGATCCATACCGATAAGGCCACGGTAGGAGAGGCTCTTTTAGATGTAGAGCTCATTGCCGGAGAAGTCGGTCAGTATGGCCTCATGGTCACCACTGTCAACGGAACAACCGTTGATTATGACAAGGACGGCGCTTATTGGGCCTTTTATGTAGACGGTGAATATGCAAGCACCGGCGTGGATTCCACTCCAGTTACCGCCGGCTCTACTTATGCTTTTAAGGTTGAAAAGGGTTGAGACTCAGCATTAAGGAGCTCGTCATTTTTGCTATGCTTGGTGCGCTCATGTATGCCGCCAAGGCTCTGCTGGAATTTCTTCCCAACATCCACCTCGTCGGCGTATTCATCACAGCAACCACAGTGGTCTACCGCAAAAAGGCTCTGTATCCTATCTATATCTACATTTTAATAACCGGGCTTTTTGGCGGCTTTTCGACTTGGTGGCTCCCCTATCTATATGTTTGGACGGTATTATGGGCCTTCGTGATGCTGCTTCCAAGGTCTATACCAAGCAAGCTGCAGCCCCTTGTTTATATGTCGGTCTGCGCTCTGCATGGATTTCTGTTTGGCACGCTCTATGCACCGGCCCAGGCTTTGCTTTTTGGCCTAAGCTTTCAGGGCATGCTGGCCTGGATTGCGGCAGGCCTGCCTTGGGATTTTATCCACGGTGTCAGCAACTTCTTCTGCGGTATTTTAATTATGCCGCTCATTGCGGCCATTCGCTTGGCCCAGAGGACTTCCGCCCATTAAACCTTGCACTCTATAAAAAAGATCGAAAACGTTTAAATAAACGTTTTCGATCTTTTATTTTTACTCGGTAACAACCTTCAAAATGCCTACTCCCAGCGGATGCGGTCCTGTATGAACGCCAATGGTCGCGCCAATTTGACGAAGCTCCAGCTTTTTGGTATATCCTCTCTTTCGAAGCTCCTCCAAAATATGCTGCAAAAAGCTTTCGCCCTCTTCTCTGTCATAGCCAAAGCCAACCACCATCTGAAAATGATTTAATACCGCCTTCTCCTTCTCCAGATAGTTAAACAGCAGCGTTTCTACTTTCTTTAAGGATGAGGCTCTTCCCATCGCCAGCCCGGAAGGGAAAATCTCACCCTCCCGCAGAGTAATCAGAGGTTTAATTTTAAGCCGGCTGCCGGCCACCTTTAACACTTTGCCTACGCGGCCTCCATGGACCAGATACTCCATATTGGCAATCGTAAAGAAGATACGGCCGCTGCCCCGCATTTTTTCCAGCCGCTCAAAAGCCTCTGCAAGCTCCAGCCCCTGATCGCGCATTTTGACAGCCTCTTCCACCAAAAGTCCCTGCAGCACCGTATTCATCTGGGCATCCAGCACCTTGATCTGTGCCTGCGGATACTCCTCTGTCACCTGCTCCGCCGCCACGCGGGCTGCATTATAAGAACCGCTGAATTTAGAGGTGATGCAGATGCAGAGCACCGGCTGCCCCTCCTTCGCATAGCGCTCAAATCGCTCGGCATAGTCCATGACAGAGGGCATCGAGGATTTCGGATACTGATCCGGATTGTCTACCATCTTCTGATAAAACTCCCGGATGTCTATCTCTTCAATTTCTTTATAATATGTCTCTCCGTCAAAACTCACATAAAACGGCACCATATCGATGCCCAGCTCTTCTACGCGCTGCTTGCCCAAATCGCAGGAGCTATCGCTCATAATCTTAAAATTCATCACTTTATTCAATAATCCCTCTGATTTCATTGATATCCGTTATGCCGGTCTTCTCCATAAAAGCTTCCAGCTCCGCCAGAATCCGCACCGGACAATCCGGCTCCGTCAGGTTCATCGTACCGGTTGCCACCATGGTCGCACCAGCCATTATAAACTCAGCCACATCCTCTCCGGTCGCTACGCCGCCCATCGCCACGATCGGCAGGTCACAGGCCTGATGCACCTGATACACCATGCGCACCGCCACTGGTTTCACAGCCGGCCCCGAAAAGCCGCCCATTTTTTGCGCCAGCACCGGACGCCGCTTGTACACGTCAATTCTCATTCCAAACAAAGTATTGATCAGCGAAAGCGCATCCGCGCCGCCGGCCTCAGCCGCCTTAGCAATCTCCGTGATATCCGTCACATTAGGGCTCAGCTTCACAATCAGCGGCTTTGTGACAACCTTTCTCACCTCACGCACCACTTCTTCGGCCATGGAAGCATTGGTTCCGAACGCCACACCGCCCTCTTTAATATTAGGACAGGAAATGTTCAGCTCCAAAAGGTCCACATCGGCCTCCGTCATTTTTTCCGCTACGCGGCAATACTCTGCAATCGAATGCCCTGCCAAATTAACAATAACTTTGGTATCAAACCTGCGGATAAAGGGCAGATCTTCAGCGATAAAGACGTCAGCTCCCGGGTTTTGCAGGCCCACCGAATTCAGCATGCCGCCATAGGTTTCGGCAATGCGCGGCGTAGGATTGCCCGGCCATGGGATATCTGCCACGCCTTTAACCGTGACGGCTCCCAGAATCCCCAGATCATAAAACTGACTATGCGCCTGCGGATTGAAGGTGCCCGAGGCTGTGGTGAGCGGATTTTTCATCGGAATGCCGCAAAGCTCAACGACTAAGTTCTTATTCATAAAAAATCACCGCCTTTCCCGGGAATACAGGGCCCAGCTTACAGACGCCTTCCCGCTTGATGCTGCCGTCCGGCATACGCAGCCTGGCAGGACAGCCGGCACAGGCGCCAAAGCCGCATCCCATCCTCTCCTCCAGCGAAAACCACAGAGCCATGGTTTCGTCTTTTTCAAAAAAGCGCTGAATGGCATGCATCATCGGAATGGGGCCGCAGGTATATAAAATCCGCCGTTTAGACTGATTTTGCTCTTTTAGATAAAACTGTATGCGCTGCAGCACATTTCCTTTGAAACCAGACGCACCGTCGTCACTCGTCATATACACCGTACCGTAGGGCTCAAATTCACGTCCCATCCAGGGTTCACTGCGAAAGCCAAGAAAGATTTTGATTTTGCTGCGGCTCTCCGGATCCTTTTCCGTCAGCATGCGGCTCAAATACAGAAGGGGCGGCATGCCCAATCCTCCGCCTACGATAAAAATTTCATCGGCTTCTTCTGCTTCCTCCAAGGGAAAGCCTTTTCCCAGCGGTCCCATCACGCGAAGCGTATCCCCCGGCTGTAGCTGGGAAAGCTCCTTCGTGCCGGCGCCCACTACAGCGTAGATCAAAATCAAAATACCTTCCTTTGGATCTACATCACAGATGCTGATAGGTCTGGGCAAAAGTTTGCTTTTATCGTCGCTGTACAGATTGACAAATTGCCCCGGCTGCGCAGTCTGGGCAATGTCAGGCGCCGCAAGCGTCATGCGGTAGATCTGTTCATCCAGCCTGTCCTGCTGGATAAGTGTTACCCGATCATTAAACATTACTTTCTCCTTATCTTTGGCTTATAGCACGCGGTTTAGGTCTGCCTTCATATCTAAAACTGCCTGTCTGGATGCTTGTGCAAATTCTTCTGGTTTAAACTGATTGCTGTATTTTTTGTTCTGATATGCGGCAATAATGCCTCTTGAAGAATTGACGATCGCGCCGATTCCCTCTTGATTAAAACAGCCTGCCAGATCCTCAGCCGTACCGCCCTGCGCTCCATAGCCGGGTACTAAAAAGAACACATGCGGAAGCAGCTGACGCAGGCGCGCTCCCTGCTCAGGATGTGTAGCGCCGACCACAGCACCGATATCAGAAAATCCATAAGCTCCGCGAAAATCAGCGCCCCACTTATTGACCAGCTGTCCCACTGTTTCATATAGCGGATGTCCCTCGCTGCCCATGGGCAGATCCTGAATCTCCCCGCTGCCGGCATTAGAGGTTTTTACAAGTACAAACAAGCCCTTGTCCCTATTTTTCATATGGGCAAAATAAGGCTCGATGGATTCCGTGCCCAGATATGGATTGACGGTAATAAAATCTTCGCCGAAGGGCTCGATGGTTTCCCCCTCGATCTCGACCTCGCCCAGATGTCCGTCTGAATAGGCCTGTGCTGTAGAAGCGATATCATTCCTTTTTACGTCGCCGATCACGATCAGCCCCTTTTTCTTGGCATAGGCCACCGTATCGATAAAGGCCTGCATCCCGGCGGCGCCGTACATTTCATACATGGCGACCTGAGGCTTAACAGCAGGAATCAGATCATAGGTGGCATCTATAATCGCTTGATTAAAGGCCAAAAAAGCTGCTGCAGCCCCGGCCAGCGTTTTTCCATGCTCGTCAAACGCTTTTTCTTTTATGTGCGCCGGGATCATGCTTAAACGGGGATCCAGGCCTACTACCGTTGGATTTTTCAATTTTTGAATCTGATCTATCAGTCTGTCAATCATTCTTTTATTTCTCCTTTTTCATATACGATTTTGCCGCTCAAAATCGTCATCATGACCCGCCCCTTCAGGCGCCTTCCTCCATAGGGAGAATTTTTGCTTTTGCTGTAAAACCGATCTACATCTACGATATATTCTGCCTCTGGATCAATGAGCACTATATCAGCCTCCCTGCCGGTCTGCAGGCTGCCTTTAGGAATGCCCAGTACCTTGGCGGGATTTGTGCTCATGCAGGCTGCCCACTGCAGCGGCGTCAGCACGCCCGTATCCACCAGCTCTGTAATCCCAAGCCCTACCGCTGTCTCCAGTCCAATGATACCGTTTGCTGCTTTTTCCATCGGCCCCTTTTCATATTCCGCATGCGGGGCATGATCAGTAGCAATACAGCTGATGGTTCCGTCTCTGAGAGCCTCTTTCATGGCTTCGACATCATCCTTTTCCCGCAGCGGCGGGTTCATTTTATAATTAGAATCTCCCCGCGCAAGCTCGCTGTTATCCAGTGTGAAATGGTGAGGGCACACTTCTGCTGTAACGCAGAGCCCTCTCTGCTGTGCATCGCGGACCATCTGCGCGCTTTCTCTGGTGCTGACATGGCAGATATGCAGCGCCGCCCCTGTTTTTTCGGCGAGCTGGATCTCCCGCTGCGTCATCTGATTTTCTGCTTCCCGGGAATCCCCTTGCTTTGCCAGCTCTGGATCCTCACAATGATCCAAAATAGGAAGCGATAATTTTTTGGCCCGGATCATGGCCTGCTCCATCAGGTCTGCATCGGCTACGGATTTTCCGTCCTCGCTGATTGCACAGATGCCGGCCTCCTGCATGCGCCGCTGATCGGTGAGCATGCTGCCTTTTTGGCCGACGGTAATGGCGCCGATTGGCAGCACATGCGCATAAGGCGCCTGCAGGCTTGCTCTTTTGACGTATTCCACTACCTCTGCACAATCGGTAACCGGCTGCGTATTGGGCATGGCGCAAATTGTGGTAAATCCGCCAGCGGCGGCGGCTTTGCTGCCAGTCTCGATCGTCTCTTTATGGGTAAGGCCGGGATCCCGCAGATGAACATGCAGATCAATCAGTCCAGGAAGCACCCAAAGGCCTTCCGCCGAAATTCGTTTGGTCTCGGGCGGCACGGCAGCAGGAAGCTCCTGAATTTTTCCGTTTTCAATATATAGATCCCTCACGATGCATTCTCCGGAAGCGGGATCTATCACCGTTCCTTTTTCGATGAGTAAGCTCATAGTAATTTTTCCACACTACCTCCAGTTTATTTGATATTGAAAATTATACACGATATTGTTAAAAACTGCAATCAAAGATTTATCTGCATAGATTTTCACTTTTTCCGCAAACTATTCGTAAATTTAGAAAAGAGGTAAAGTTTATGAAAAAAGTTCGCCGCAACGTAGGGCTTTTAGATGCCTATCTCAGGATCATGATTGGCTGTCTGCTGCTTTCCTGTCAGCATAAAAAATGTCATCCAGTGCTCGCTGTAATGGGAAGCATGAAAATTGCTGAGGGCATCACGCGCTTTTGCCCCTGCCTGTATATGCTCAAAAAAAGCACACGGCAGTTTTTATAAGACTTGCATAAGACCATCATGGCAGCTTTGTATCTGCATGATGGTCTTATGCTACATAGCAAAATTGATTGACATACCGAATGGATATCTGATACGATACATTTGGCAAAGCCGAACTTATCACTGAGAAAGGATTTCAGATATGGACAATCTATTGTATAGCTTAGAAAGTGTAGTTCCTTTATTTGTTTTAATTTTAACCGGATACATACTGCGCAGGCGCCACATTCTAAATGAACCATTTATTCAGGTGGGCACTGCGCTTGGTTTTAAGCTTGCCCTGCCTGTCTTATTATTTCAGCAGATTTCTAATGCCGATTTTACGCAGGCTTTTAATCCTAAGCTCATTCTATTTAGCTTAAGTGCTACCTTGACCAGTATTTTTCTTCTTTGTCTGCTCATTCCCCGTTTTGTTAAGGAAAATGCTCAGCGCGGCGCTATGATTCAGGGAATCTACCGAGGAAATTTTGCCATTTTAGGTGTCCCTCTTGCCATCAATATGTTTGGCGAGGCCGGCGCTGCCCCTACCTCGCTCCTGCTTCCTTTTACAATCCCGCTTTATAATGCTTTGGCCGTAATCATCCTCACGGTATTTAGTCCAGAGCGCGACATAAAGCATAAAATATCCTTTAAGACTTTAATAAAAGATATCATTACGAATCCCTTAATCATCGGTATTGTTTTAGGCCTGCCTTTTTCAATTTTCCACTGGCAGCTGCCCGCTCTTGTCACCAAGAGCCTATCTCAAATCGCTTCTTTAACAACGCCGCTTTCTTTGATTTGCCTAGGCGGCCAATTTACCTTTCATGCTGCCAGAAAAAATTTTGCCCTCTCTGTGTGGGCAACGGTCATTAAGCTCCTGATCATTCCTTCTATTACGCTGACGCTCGCTGCCTTACTGGGATTTCGAAATGGCGAATTAGGCGCTATTTTCATTTTATTTATGGCTCCCAGCGCTGTGTCCGGATACATCATGGCTAAGAATATGCATTCTGATGAGCAGCTTGCTGCGCAAATCCTGATTATGACTACCTTCGTCTCTTGCTTTACTCTCTTTGGCGGCATCCTGCTCCTGCGTACCCTTCATCTTTTAAGCTAACATCTTCAAAAAAACAGAAGCTCTTTCTGTTAAGTCCTGATTGCCCATATAGAAAACAGAAACTACTTTTGTTCCTTGCCGCATAAACAGATACTGCATACTTTGATAAGATGCGGCATACGCCTCCTCGGCGCCTGCGATCTCTACCTTCTGCGCTTGGATGGATTCATTCCAGCGCAGCATAGACGCTACCCGTGCCGTTAAAAGCTTTGCCGCAAGCGCTTCACTCACTGCCTCATCATATTTAATCTGCAGGATTGGCTCACTGCCTGCCTCCGTCTGTCCGCTTTGCCGCAGCTCATATTGTACTGGCACTAAAAACGAAGTAGAAAACTCTGCGGTATTGCCAAATTCTTTTCTCTCTGACTCATCAGAAAGCGCAGAGAGCTCCAGCTCCTCTAGGGATGGATAGACAATTGCCGCTTTTTCAATATCTCCCTGCCAGCTCTGCATCCCGCGCGTCACCCAGACCCCGCCTTCTGCTAATAGCAGCCCTGTCAAAATGAGATAGACAGCCGCCGTAGTATGACGCTTTGAAGCTGAGGTTGGCCTGCCTTCTTGTAAATGCTTTAAAAACTTCCGCCTGCGAAGAGCCATTCCTATCTCTTGTATATTGAAAATCACTAAAAGCAGATATAGTCCCATCATAGCATCATTCAAAGTACACAGCACAAATTCCTGCGCATACAGCTGATACCCAAGACCAATCAGAAATACCAGCAAAAGCAGCATCCATAATGCGCTGAAACCCACTTGCAGCTGCTGTTTTTTTAACTTTTGAATCGCCTCCTGCGAATAGGGCGGTATTTTTATAGTTTTGCGTGTTGAGCTGTATATGGCAAAGTTTTTTCCCATATCGCTCACATATTCCCAGCCGTCTGCCTTAAGCTCTGCTTGCCTGTCTTCCCCTTCTGTTTTGATTTCTATATGATAGGTTAATCTTTTTTCTTCTTTCTGCTCAAAATAGGCAAAAAACCGTCCCATTTTTTTAAGCTTCCAGCCTGCTTCTGCCATCTCTGCAAGCCAGGCCTCCAGACCGCTGATATGATACCTGTCCATGGGGATCCATTGTTTCATGGCTCATTTCCTCCTTTTGCTGCCATGCAGCTTTTTATAACCGCAGTCCCTTTACATCCTTGATCCGGGATAAAATCATGTTGCAGCTGACTTCTTGGGTTCCTGGGAGCTGGTCGATGGTTTCTTTTAGAAATTGCTCCATTTCTTCTTGTCCGGCAGCTACTGCATGCACATGTAATTTATTTTGACCTGTGACACGATAAATTTGTGTAACGGTAGTATGCTCATTTAAAATTTGAATGACTGCTTCGAGTGACTCTGGCTTTACTTCTATTTCAAAATAGCAGGACACGGCGCCACTGATTTTTTGCGGATTAATAATCGTTGTGTATTCTTCGATGATACCCTGTTCTTCCATTGCTTTGATCCGCGCCTTTACGGCAACACGCGAAAGACCGATGATCTCGCCAATTTCTGAATAAGACATGCGCGCGTTGCGGATGAGCAGCTTTACAATTTTTTGATCCAGCTGATCTAAATGATCTAAAAACATAATTTCACTCCTGATTGATCGATTTAGCTATATTGCATTCGTTCTGCGTCTGTATTATACCATACTGTCCGGGCGCTGTCTAAGCTGATTTCATCATTCTTTGTGTTTTCCTGAGAAAGAGTTAAATGAAGATTGCTATTTCGGCTGTTCCTCCCTATAATTGTGTAAGAAAATCAAAACAAAAGAGGTACTCATCCATGCAGACTTTGCCAAACCTAGATTTCACCGCCATTTTTTCTGCCTGGGGGCTGATTTCCCCTGAGCTTCTGGAACGCTTTCACCCTGATTCTCCAAGAATCATATTAAAGGTCCGCTCTGAAAACCACTGTTATATCCTTAAAGGAATCCCCGCCATAAGCGATGGCAGAGTCATATCAGAACAGACCATCCAGGGAAATGTATGTGCCCATCAATTTCTAGGAAATCAAAAAGGGATCGCACCGCGAATTTTCTCTCTTAAAGACGGCGCTGACAGCTATTATCTGAAAAGGGACGGATATTGGTTTTACTTACTTGAATTTCTGGAAGGACGCCCAATGCAGAGTACTCCCGCAGATGAATTCTTATTAGCACAAACAGCAAGAACTCTGCATACCATCCAAGGCTATTCCCTGCCTTCCTCTCTAAATGAAAATAAACAGCGTTTTTACGCCTGGTTTTCAAACCACCCCTTTAAAGCAGCCTTTAATCTGCTTCTGGATGATCTGCCGGATTTTTCCTCCTATGACAGATGTCTGATCCATACCGATCTTGGTCCGCATAACGCGCTCATCAGGCCTGACGGAAGAGCAGCGCTCATTGATCTGGATGACTGCGGCATCGGCAGCCGATACCTTGACTTAGGCTGGCCGTTTATTATGCAATTTGTGGAGCATACCGAGGATATGCGGCTTTCCTATCGTTTTGACTTAGCAGAGGCTTTTTTAAAGGGCTATTATCCATCTGCTTCTCTTTCTAAAAAAGAATACGATCTCTTATGGCAAGGCGCCATTTATATGCATATTTCCTATATGCAGTCCTATGGTCCTGATGCCGTGCAACCGTTATGGAATATTCTCCAATTTGGCTTGGCACAAAAACCCCTTTTATGGAAACTGCTTCAAACGCAATAAATTATATCTCTTACTATTCTCTTGACAAACCCTCCCTTTTCTTATAAGATATTACAAAACGTAAGAAAAATCTTTCGATTCGTAATATCATTCTGTGAACATACATATTAAGGAGGTTTTCTTTTGCAACACGATTTAACCCGCGGTCCCATTACCAAAGCACTGCTTACTTTTGCTGCCCCCATGATCTTGGGCAATTTATTACAGCAGCTTTACAATATTGCGGATACCTTCATTGTAGGACGCTTCCTCGGCCCCCATGCACTGGCTGCCGTTGGCTCCTCCTTCACGCTTATGACTTTTCTGACGTCGATTCTACTCGGGCTCTGCATGGGCAGCGGCGCGATCTTCTCCATCCAATTTGGTGAAAAAGCGGAAGACAAAATGAAGAACAGCATTTTTATTTCATTTTGCATGATCGCTCTCATTACCCTTCTGATTACCGGAATCGTATTTCTATTCATCAATCCCATTATTCATCTCTTGCAGGTGCCTGACGAAATTTTTAATCTAATGCACGAATATCTATGGATTATTTTCTTTGGCATCGCTTTTACCTTTTTATATAATTATTGTGCCTGTCTTCTGCGTGCCGTGGGCAATTCTCTGGCGCCCCTCATTTTTCTAATCATCGCCTCTCTGGCCAATATCGCGCTGGACCTTCTGTTTGTCCTCAGCTTTCGCTGGGGCGTTGCCGGAGCCGCCGCCGCTACCGTCATCGCACAGGGCCTTTCCGCCATCAGCATCGTCCTGTACACCTGGCTTCGGTTTCCCCATCTGCGTCCGGCGCGCCGTCATATGCACATCACCAAACAGGCCGTTCAGGAGATTTTTCAGTACTCCTCGCTCACCTGTCTGCAGCAATCCGTAATGAACTTTGGCATTCTCATGGTGCAAGGGCTGGTAAACAGCTTCGGCACCTCCGTAATGGCCGCTTTCGCGGCAGCCGTTAAAATTGACTCCTTTGCCTATATGCCTGTGCAAGACTTTGGAAATGCGTTCTCTACCTTCATTGCTCAAAACTATGGCGCGCGTCAGCCAGAACGGATTCGTCTCGCTATCAAAAGTGCCATTCGCACCGTTTTTCTTTTCTGCCTGATCGTTTCCTCACTCATCTTTATTTTTGCCAAGCCTCTGCTGATGATTTTCATCGCTCCCTCTGAAACTGCTATTTTATCCATCGGCGCTGAATACCTGCGGATCGAGGGCACCTTTTATTGCGGTATCGGCTGCTTGTTTCTGCTCTATGGCTATTATCGCGCTGTCAAAAAGCCGGGCATGTCTGTTATCCTTACGATTTTATCTTTGGGCACCCGCGTAGCACTAGCCTATCTCCTTTCTTCGATTCCCGCCATTGGTGTGACTGGCATCTGGTGGTCCATTCCCATTGGTTGGTTTTTGGCAGACCTGTATGGGCTTCTTTATTACCGCCGTCATCCTGCTTACGCTTCATTAGCTCCTAAGCAATAAAACTGTCACTTTTCCTCTTGCATCCTAAGATTTAATGTGCTACTATAATTGCGATAATTCTGAATGCAGAAAGGAATCCTGCTATGAGCAACTATATTATCAGCTGCTGTTCAACTGCTGATTTATCCAAAGAACATTTTGAAAAAAGAGACCTGCACTATATTTGCTTCCATTACTCTCTAAACGGAAAGCAATATCCTGATGATCTCGGCCAGAGCATGCCCTTTGATCAATTCTACGAAGCAATGGCCAATGGAGCAGAGACCAAAACCTCTCAAATCAATGTAGATGAATTTATCGAATATTTCACTCCGTTTTTAGAAGACGGAAAAGATATTCTTCATATCACACTTTCTTCCGGGATCTCCGGCGTGTACAATTCGGCTAATTTAGCTAAAAATCTATTGCTGGAAAAATATCCCGACCGAAAAATTTTCATAGTCGACTCTTTAGGCGCTTCTTCCGGTTATGGTCTTTTCATGGATAAGCTTGCCGATCTGCGCGATGCTGGGCTTACACTGGAAGAAGCTCACCAATGGGCTGAAGAAAATAAGCTCCGCTTGCATCACTGGTTCTTTTCAACGGATTTAAGCTTTTATGTCAAAGGCGGCCGCATTTCCAAGGCCTCTGGCTGGTTTGGTACCATGCTGAAAATTTGTCCTTTGCTGAATATGGATGACCAAGGAAGACTGATTCCTCGTTTTAAGGTGCGCACTAAAAATGCGGTCATCCACCGGATTGTAGATAAGATGGAAGAATTCGCCGAGAACGGTTTGGACTATGCTGAAAAATGCTATATCTCCAATTCCGCTTGCTATGAGGATGCCAGAGCTGTTGCCGATCTGGTGGAAGCTCGTTTCCCCCATTTAAATGGAAAGGTAGAGATCAATCATATCGGCACCACCATCGGTAGCCACACTGGCCCCGGCACGGTTGCCCTCTTCTTCTGGGGCAGCAAAAGAGAAGCCTGATTGGATCTTGTGCGCTTTTCAGCCAAGATCAGCAGAAATTAGAGAAAAGCGTAGAAATTTCCTCTGCGCACAATACTATAAATCAAAATGGCGGAATTTCTTCCGCCATTTTTTATTTTGAGATACTTGCTAACGGTGATTTTTCCACCAATTATAGAAGCTGCGCTATACACGGTGGAAAAAGTTCAGCTATATCGCCCATTTCCGCCAGTGGCGGCGGAAGAAAACATAGAGACGGCACTAAGCAAAAGCCAGAAGCTTTGCTCTTAGTCCTCAAACTTTTTATGCTTATTCGCTTCCTCCGGCGCTGCATGCGCTTCTCCCATTCTCAGCTTAACGATAAAATATGCTACCACAAAGCTGAGCGCTGAGCCCCCTGCTACAATGCCGTCCACCAACTGCCATGGCGCCGCATCGCCTCCCAGCAGCCGGTGAATGAACATGAAATACAAAATAATAAACAGCATCATCAAAGCAACACCCAGCGTAAATGCTTTTCTCTTGTCATCTGTATCCATTTTTCTCTTTTTACTCATCTTTTTCTCCCTTCCATTTTCTAATTTGATTCAGGCGCTCCTGCACCTGTTTTTCTTTTCCGGAAGCCGTTGGCCTGTAATATCTGCGATCGGCCAGCACATCCGGCAGGCAGCGCATCTTGGTTAGCTTCTCCTCTGTATCATGCGCATATTCATAGCCCTCTCCATAATGCAGCTCTTTCATCAGCTGCGTCGGCGCATTGCAGATCTGCAGCGGCACCGGTGCTGCCGGCATTTCTCTCACATCCTGCCTGGTCTCCTCCGCCGCCACATACAAAGCATTGGATTTAGGCGCCATCGCCAGATACACCACCGCCTGCATCAAATTCACATCACATTCCGGCATGCCGTTAAAATGGCAGGCCTGATACGCAGCTACCGCCTGCAAAAGCGCCTGCGGATCCGCCATGCCCACATCCTCGCTGGCAAAACGGATCAAGCGTCTGGCAATATACAGCGGCTCCTCACCTCCCTCCAGCATCCTGCGCAGATAGTACACCGCCGCATCCGGATCGCTGTTGCGCATCGACTTATGCAGCGCCGATATCAGATTATAATGCTCCTCTCCATTTTTATCATACAAGAGCGACCGGCGGTTAATGCACTCACTCAGCACCTCCTCTGTGACCGTAATTTCCTCTGCGCTGATCCTGCCGTTTAGCACAGCCATCTCCAGCGTGTTGAGCGCTGTGCGCGCATCTCCATTCGCAAAACGGGCAATGGCCCGAAGCTGCCCCTGCGTAATGCCAATCGGCTGATCCCCATAGCCGAGCGGGTGCCGCAGCGCCCGTGTGAGCAGATCGACCATTTCTTCCTCTGTCAGCGCCCGCAGCACAAATACGCGGCAGCGCGATAAAAGAGCGCTGTTAATTTCAAAAGAAGGATTTTCTGTAGTGGCGCCTACTAATATAATGCTTCCCTTTTCCACATAAGGCAAAAAGGCATCCTGCTGCGCTTTATTGAAGCGGTGAATCTCATCGACAAAAAGCAGCGTCCGCAACCCCATGCGCCGGCTCGTTTCTGCCTTTGCCATCACTTCCTTGATCTCCTTAATGCCGCTTGTTACTGCGCTAAAGTCTACAAATTCAGCCTTCGTATGGCTGGCAATGATGCGGGCGAGCGTTGTTTTGCCTACGCCAGGCGGCCCCCAGAAAATCATCGAGGATAGCTGATCGCGCTCAATGAGCTGCCGCAGGATTTTACCCTTGCCCAGCAGATGCGTCTGCCCCACCAGCTCCTCTAAGGATCCGGGCCGCAGGCGGCTGGCTAACGGCATGCTGCCTCTGCCTTCTTCAAATAAATTGATCTGATCCATGGCTTTTTCTTTCCTATTTTGTATAAAACTTATCAAATGAGATATGCTAGGTTAAAACGTTTCGAAATGGAGATTACTATGCAAACAATCTGGTCTGATACCTGTCATATCCAAAATCGGCCCTCTCTGCGAGGACATCTGGACACCGACGTACTCATCATCGGCGCCGGTCTCACCGGCATTCTCACCGGCTCCTTACTGCAGAAAAGCGGCAAAGAGGTTGTTCTGATTGAAGCAAACCGCATTGCCAGCGGTCAGAGCGGCCATACAACTGCCAAAATCACTGCGCAGCATGGGATGGTCTATCACATGCTCCTGCAGCGCCTTGGCCTGCAGAAAACTAAACAATATGCGCTGGCCCAGCAAACAGCGATACAGGCATATCAAACGCTCATTAAGGAGTATGGGATTGCCTGTGATCTGTCTGTTCAGCCAGCCTATTTGTATGCCCAGGATATAACACAGCTTGAAAAAGAATATACGGCACTCTCACAGCTTGGTTTTTCTGCTGAGCTGATAACGCAGCTGCCTGCTTCTCTGCCCTTTTCCTGCGCAGGCGCGCTTTGTTTGCCGGATCAGCTGCAGTATAATCCGCTGATGCTGATCAAAGCCTTATCGGACCCTCTTACCGTTTATGAGCATACCCCTGCTCTTTCTGTGGAGGATCAGACCGTTTATACACCGGATGGATCAATCTGTGCCAAGCACATCCTCTTCGCCTGCCACTATCCTTTTCTTAATTTTCCCGGCCTATTCTTTGCCCGCATGTATCAAAAACGCTCCTATGTGCTGGCGCTGGAAAATGCTGACTTTCCGGATGGCATGTGGATTGGCAGCCTGTCGCCCGAGCCGCCCTCTCCTGCGGGCTCGCCCTCTCAGGAATACTCCTTCCGCCATTATGGCCCCTATCTGCTTTTAGGCGGCGAGGGGCATCGAACGGGCTGCTCAAGTGCTTCCAGCCGCTATGAGGCTCTGCGCCAAAAGGCCCGCGAGTGGTTTCCCAACAGCCATGAAACTGCTCATTGGTCTGCGCAGGACTGCATTTCCATTGACCATCTTCCTTATATTGGTCCCTTTTCTGCTAAGCATCCTCACTGGCATGTGGCGACCGGTTTTCAGAAATGGGGTATGACTAACGCAATGGCAGCTGCCCTGATCCTTCGCAATCAGATTCTGCATCTCGACACTCCCTTTGCATCCGCATTTGATCCGCGGCGCTTTGCTTTGCGGGATCTCCCCTCTATTGCCGCCCTTGGCGGAAAAGCTGCCGGAAGCATTGCCAAGCGCATCTTTCAGCTGCCCAAATCTGAGCTTGCAAAAATCCCGCCCGGCCATGGAAGCATTGTTTTGGTCAATGGGCATAAGGTTGGCGTCTACAAAAGTCCTGATCAGGAAGTCTTTACTGTCGATATCCGCTGCCCTCATCTGGGGTGCCAGCTGGCCTGGAATCAGGATGAGCTTAGCTGGGACTGCCCCTGTCATGGTTCCCGTTTTGACTACCGCGGCCAGCTTCTAAGCGGTCCTGCACAAAAGGGGATTTCTGTCTAAGTATTTTAATTGTAACACAAACTATGCGGTATGACAATTTCTTTTCTGCTTCCACGGTTCTTTCTGAAATTGGCGCAGCAGAAGAATTCCTCGCACCGTCACGTCTAATGCATAGGCACACCATACGCCGGTGAGTCCCAGCCTAAAATATACCGCCAGCAGATATCCTACGCCAATTCGGATACCCCAGATCCCGACTAAGGTTAAATACATGGGGAATTTTGTCTCGCCGGCTCCCTGCAGCGCGTTTGTCATGATCTGCACAAGAAATGTAAATGGCTGGAATAAGGCTATGATCCGCAGTACCTCGATTACCATCTTCTGTATTTCCTTTGTTTTTGTAAATAGTGCTGCCAATTGAGGCGCAAAAATAAAAAACACTAAACTAAATAAAAGAATTAGTCCTGTTGACAGTGCATAGGCTGCCTTCGGTATTTCTTTTGCCTTTTGAAAATTTCCCTCTCCCAATGAAATTCCCACTAAAGTGCATACTGCAAGCCCAAATCCCATGGACGGAATATAGGAATAATTCTCTATGCTGCCCGCAATCTGATGTGCCACATAAGCTGCCGTGCCAATTGAAATGATCATGGCATTGTAAACCAGCTGACCAATGCGCATAATCAGCTTTTCAAAGCCGGCCGGCATGCCAATACGCAAAATAGCGCCTGCCTCTTTTTTTGAAAGCCTGCAGACTGATATTCGTATATGAG
This sequence comes from Lachnospiraceae bacterium, assembly GCA_022794035.1. Classification (NCBI taxonomy): domain Bacteria; kingdom Bacillati; phylum Bacillota; class Clostridia; order Lachnospirales; family Lachnospiraceae; species Lachnospiraceae bacterium. Next base: position 210,145 of record JAAWDX010000007.1, read on the forward strand.
CATCATAATTTTTAACACGCCAAAACAAAATGCAAATACTAATTCCTCTTGATAGTGTAGTTGCCAGCCCTAATCCAAAAATTCCCAGCCCCATTTTCATAAACACAATATTTAAAAGGATATTTAAAACATTGGCCGCTCCCGTAACATACATTGGCGTTTTCGTATCTTTTATTGCCCGTAGACAAGCAGATAGTATGAGCTGTAGACATAGTGCTATACAAGGAACAACCACAATTAAAAAATAAGGTCTTGCATATTCGATTACAGTCCTATCAGCTCCGGAAATACGTAAAATAGATGTATTTCCTACACCGCATAAAACGCTGCAGAAAATTCCAAGCGCACTGCCTATAGCCAATGAATGCGTTATCGCACGGTTTATCTGGACATAGTCCTTCCTTCCGTAGCTATGCGATACGATGACCGTGGTGCCCACGCTGACTGCTGTAAAAAAGGAAATGAATATATTCATAATCAGATTGGTAACGCCAATTCCAGCAATTGCCTGATCGGCTAGCTTTCCTGCGAAATATGTATCCATAGTACCCAATAGCGTTTGCAGTGTATTTTCGATGATAATTGGCATTGCCAGCCAAAACACACTCTTCATATAAGATTTCCATTCCTGTGTCACCGTCATTCCTCCGTTTTGCTTGACATAAAAATAAAAATACGATATGTTTTGTATGATACAAAACATATCGTTCGTTTTTATTATAATCGTTAAAATAAGAAATACAATAAACAAATCCTATACACTGTAAGTTAGTGAACATTTTTTATTATTTGTACAGGAGGATTCTCACATGGATCGACGTCAGAAAAAAACTCAGGAAGCTATCTTTCAAGCTTTTATAACGCTTTTAAAGCACAAAAGCTATCACCGCATTACCATACAGGAAATTATTGATTATGCCAACATTGGCCGAAGCACCTTTTATGCACATTATGAAACAAAGGATGAGCTGCTCAAAGAGCTATGCTGTGAACTCTTTGGACATGTGGTAGATAGTGCTGCCAATCATTTAACCGATCATACACATTCTTACAACACAGGTCAAAATATCTCTCATTCTCTATTTCACCATCTTTTGCAGCATCTTGCTGAAAATGATCACTCCATTCTCAGTCTTCTTTCCTGCGAAAGCAATGAAATCTTTCTGCGTTATTTCAAAGATAGTTTAAATGAACTTGTATTCTCACAGTATGTCTCTCAAACAAAAAATCTGGCTTTGCCCCATGATTTTTTAGTCAACCATATTTCCAGTAGCTTTGTTGAATTGATTCTATGGTGGATCAGAGGGCAGATGAAGCAAAGTCCAGAGGAATTAAACGAATATTTTCATGCCGTCATCGATCCCATTGTATCATTAGACTGATATTTCTTTCTGCTTTTGCTCCAGTCCTTTAAACAGTTTGGCTAGCACCACTACAGCAACCGCAGACAAAATCAGCTCCGCCGTAAACTGTGCATAGGCAAGGCCGTACAGCGGAAACAAATAATTCAGCACGCAGATGGCCGGAATTTCCAGCACAATCTTTCTCAAAATTGCAAATACAAAAGCCTTTTTCCCCATGCCGCATGCCTGAAATACACCCACTGCCATGAAATCCATACAGATAAACGGCAGCCCCCAGCAAAAGCCGCGCAGAAAACGAGATCCGTAGCCTACAATAACTTCATTATCCATAAACAATCCAATCAGTCCGCTCGCCCCAATGTAATATCCCACAGCTACGAGACATAAAAAAATCAGGGAAATCCTTGCTGTAAAGAAAAAGCTATTTTTCATCCGCTTACTATTTCCGCTCGAAAAATTATAGCTGATGAGGGGCATAATGCCCTGCGAAAGTCCCAATGCAATCTGAAAGGGCACTGTATTGATCTTTTGCGCAATTCCCATAGCCGCCACTGCATCGGAGCCAAAAGAGGATGTAAAATTATTAAGCACTGTCATCCCTGTTACGTTCAGCAGATTTTGAATAGAGGCCGGAACGCCAACGGCGCAAATCCCCACGACAATCGCCTTTTGGAATGCCACCATTTTCGGATTGATGCACACATAGGTGCGTCCGCGTTTATAGTACAGCAGTACAAAGAAGTAGCCGCAGGCAAAGCAATTGGCAATAAAAGTAGCCATTCCTGCGCCGGCTGCTCCCATATTCAGCCCCCAGGGCATGATGAAAAACGGGTCTAAAATAATATTCAAAATACAGCCGCTCATCGTTCCGATACTGGCATGCAGCGACGCTCCCTCCGAGCGTACCAGATAGGCCATGACTACATTCAAAATAGCGGGCATCGCTCCAAAGGATACCGTCCATTTTAAATAGGCAGCCGTCGCTTCTGTCGTCGTTTCATTAGCTCCCAGAACCTGCAGCATGGGCTCATGAAATATAGTATAGAGCAGTGAAAAAGCCAATCCGCTGATAAGCGCCATATAGAATCCAAGGGCAGAACTTCTATGCACCGTCTCATAATCCCTGCGCCCTAGCGCGCGGCTCATCATACTGGAGGTACCTACGCCAAACAAATTGTTAATGGCATTAAAGGCTAACAGGACTGGGGCCGCCAGCGTGACTGCTGCATTTTGAATCGGATCATTCAGCATCCCTACAAAATACGTATCAGCCAGATTATAAATGACCATCACCAGCGAGCTGACAATCGTCGGAATAGCCAGCTTGGCTACCGCTTTGGGAATGGGCATGTTTTCAAACAAATCTATTTTAGAATGATCTTCCATTTTTTATTCCTCACTTTTCTGCATATATCCAATCGTAATTTTCACTATAGTCAATAAAGCTTTTTATACTGTCATTCGCTGCCTTGAAATCTCATACATAGCAATGGAGGCCGCACAGCTTACATTGAAAGAGCTTGCATATGATTTTTCAGACATGGGAATCGTACATAATATATCGCAATATTCCTTATATGTTTTGCTAAGTCCAGTTGTTTCATTGCCAATCATAAGCATAAGCGGACCTGTCAGATTAACTTCATGGATTGGCTTCTCCTTATGCGCCGTTGTACCAATGACAAATAATCCGGGATATTTTTCTTTCAGATGATTCACATAATTAAATAATGTTTGATTATCCGAAACACGTATTATCGGCATATTAAAAAAAGAGCCCATTGCAGATACTACAACGTCCGGTTCATACAAATCAACAGCGTGTCCGGTTATCATTAACATATCAGCACCCAAAGCATCACATGAACGAATGATCGTACCCAGATTCCCCTTATTGGAAGGCCGATCAAAAAGAACGATCATAGGGTTCTCTGAAAGTCGTACGCCTTCCAGGCAGTCCTCCCTCATTTCAATGATAGCCATTAGCTCTGATGTGTCCGACTTTCCGCTTAGCTCGCTCATAAGCTGCATGGTCAAAACATAATTCACGTCAGTAGCAACATTTTCTATCATTGCTTTAGCCCACCCTGATAGGTTTTCATTATTATAAATAAATGATTTAATTCTCCATTTATTTTTTACGGCTTCATTTAGGCTCCGCACTCCCTCTACCAGAAATTCATTATATTTATACCGTTTATTACGGTTTGTTTTTAGTGTTTGAAATCTTTGAAAAATACTATTTTGACTATATACTTTTATTTCACGCATGCTACTCTCCTACTTTCTCTGTCTGAAGCAACAAAAACCCCGATATAATCGAGGTTTTCCAGAACAATATTCTCTTGATTGTCCCTTGATCATGCAGGTGAAGGGACTCGAACCCCCATGCCTAAGGCGCTAGATCCTAAGTCTAGTGCGTCTGCCAGTTCCGCCACACCTGCAAATATAACGCAGCCGCGATGCAGAAGCTTCTAATTCTTACTACACCCGACTGCATTATATTATAGCATATCCTTATTTTACCGTCAACCATCACTTTTACATGAACAGCGAGCATACGGAGTTATTCCGCTGTTTAATCTGCATACTCTCAGCTGTAGCCTTTTAATTCAAGGCCAATTCATAACTCTCAAGCCCAATCGCTACGAAGCCCAGCCTATCTAAAAGCCTCACAGAGGGGAGATTCTCTTTTGCCGTGCCGCTCACAAGCTTTTTCAGTTTTAATTCCTCCGCAGCATACTTAATCATCCTTTGAGCCGCTTCTGTCGCATAGCCTTTTTTATGCCACTCTGTGTGCAAACAGTAACCAAGATTGCGTGAAACTTCATCCACACGGTTTAGACTGATGAAACCGATCACTCTTGACTCTGCCTTCAATTCCAGCGCCCAAAACTCATCTGTACTGGTAAAATAGCGCAAAACTTCACGCAGACCATCATCATCTGTGGGAAATGCATGATCGTATACGGCGTATGGCGAGGCCATCTTGTTCCTTATGAGCTCACAGAAAGCCTCTATGTCCTCTTCTACAAATTTTCGTATGTATAACCTATCCGTTTCCATATCCATTCCTCCAAGCCGAGAATCACGGTTCCTCAGTTTCCCTTCTTTTTCCTAATTGATCAAGCGTATGTAATAAATCACGAACTCCCTGAATATAATTTTTCCGAAAATCGATATACTTTTTATATTTCAAAAATCGTGGAATTGCACAATCCTCAATAAGTAAGGGAATCACCCTTGTTTGCCTATCTTTATTCTCATCCCAAATGGCTGACTCCCATTCAGCCCTGACCCAGTTAGAATCCACAGAATGATTGGATAATAAAATTAGTAAAAAGTCACTCGTATCAATGCCTTTTTCAATCTCAGCAGGAATCGATTGTCCCCCTACGATATCCCATTCATCTAACTATGGATCACAGCCCGCTTTTTTCAAATCTGCATATAATGTATTGGCAAAGCCTTTATCCATAGAAGAATGCGATAAAAACAATTTGGTTCCCATTGCTGATCCTGTATGAGTCTGTATATGTCTCTCATAAAATAGTGTATTGACATATTCCAGCTCTAAAAGCAGCTCCGCTTTCTTTTCTTCATGCTTCTCATTCATAACCAGCCCTGTCAGTTCCTCTTTTCTTTGAATGAGCTGCTGCATTGTAATTTCATTCGATAAACATCCCATCGAAATAAGGTAATACGATGAACACATAAGGGGATCTCCAAAATAAACAATAGCAACTGTTTTCCCATTTTCCTCGTCTTCATCATCGTAATACCCGATTCTTCCTTTTTGTACACCCCTTGTACATATCACTGGTCCATATTCTAGATATTTCATATAAATCAACCTTCTTTCGTATGTGTATAACATATATAACAGAAGAAGCAGAGCCATCCTTAGCTCTGCTATCTATGCAGGTGAAGGGACTCACCCCCTGCCTATGGCGCTAGATCCTAAGTCTAGTGCGTCTGCCAGTCCCGCCACACCTGCAAACACAACGCAGTCTTAATACAGAAGCGTTTAATTCTTACTGTATCTGACTGCGTTAGTGATTATATCATATCCTTATTTTACCTTCAACCATGATCCTAAAAAACAAATAAACTCATAAAGTAAGGGGAACTATTTTCTGCTCCACTCCCGTCTGATAGGCTTTTTCTACGGCTTCCATATAGCACACCGGCATCATCAGCTCTTCATAGGTTTGATCCATCTTTCCGGTGCGCAGCATATGTGCAAAATTATCGCATTCCCGTTCGTAGATTTTGCTGATATCCAGCTCCTTAAACAGAGTCTGCTCCTTTTGATAGATCGTAGCTGAATAATGATAACAGCCCTCATTAAAGTGATTCGTCACGTCATATCCTTCATACCTCAAAGTTGCTGTGACTGCTTTAGGCGTTTGACAGGCGGTTACACTGCACGGGGCCGTTCCAAACAGCGCCATCGTAACCTCCGCTAAATGCGAAGCATAAAAGAAAAATCCGCCATATTCATTGATGAGGTTCACTGGAGCCGCCACATCCGCCGCTATCACGCCTCCCTTTTTTATCGCCTCTGCTAATTCGGTAATGCCATCTGCATATTTGACAGAAGAGCCTCCTACAAGCGGTACGTGATGCTTTTGAGCCAGTCTTGCCAGCTCCAGCGCTTCCTCCCTGCTTCTGGTAAAGGGTTTGTCAATAAATGCCGGCAGTCCTGCCTCTATAAAGGGACGTGCATAGCCCAGATGATATTTTCCATCCCTTGCCGTTACCATAACGGCATCGACCTTTCCCAGCATATCTTCTGCCTTCTCTGCCAGAATTGCCACATGACATTTTTCCTGTACTTTTTGACTGGCCTCCCGATCGATCCCTCCGACGGCAACTACCTCAATATCCGGATACAAGTCCTTTTTAAGGTTAAAAATCTCAGCAAAGGCCATCGCATGAGAGTTTTCCGAGCCCATGATTCCGACTTTATACATTGCCCTTTCCCTTACAGACGAATCTTTACCTCCGTCCCTTCTTTTTCCTTCACTTCAATGAGCTGAAGGCCATGATAATGACGAAGCATCCTCCCTATGCGCATGGCATCCTTTCTTTTCAAGATTCCCTTTCGGCGCAGGATCATCAGCACAAACCGATTGGGCACATAGAGAGGCAGATTCAATCCATTCCTTTCCTTGATGTGTATTTTCATCATTCTACCACAATCTCGATCAAATCGCCATCACCAGATTGAATTTCCAGCAATTTTCCCATCGCTCCTTTTTCAACCAATAGCAGAATCTTTTCTAGATCCTTTTTCTCTAAAATTTCTTTATTTTTAACCTTGGGCATCTCCAGTCCTATTTCGAGAAACATCTGGACCAGCGGCATCGGTAAATTCAGCTTAACAATATCCTCATCCGCCGAAACAATCGACAGATGCAAAATCATATCCTCCAGCTTTTTCTTTTGCTTTTCCGGAGCCATCCACACTTGCGCCCGTTCTTCCTCATCCGGATTCAGCAAATAATCTACACTGATTCCCATTAGTTCTGCAAGAGGCCTAAGCAGCAAAATATCCGGACTGGATATATCGGTCTCCCATTTAGAAACAGCCTGCGAGGATACACCCAGCCGCTCCGCCAGCTCCTCCTGTGTCCAGTTCTTCTCTTTCCTTAGCTTTTGAATTTTCTTTCCCAGTGTCATATCAAACACCATCCTTTCTCTTTGATGGTTTTATCTTAGCCCATTTCCCGTTCTGCTTCCATCGCCCATCTTTCTATTTACACAACCAAACAGAGACTTTCCTAACAACCAACAGTTGTTTTACAGAGATAAAAAGATAGAGAACAGCCATAAAGCCGTTCTCTATCTCTTATTTTTCTTTAATGCCCGCTATCCTGCACGTAAAGGACACGTACCTCCGGCTCTGCCGGCTTTTCAGGTGCAAATCCCTTTTCCCGTGCCTCAAAGAACTTCGGTGCTACCTGTGGGAACAGAGCATAGCTTAAAACATCCTCTTCCTGTTTTGCCTTGTCGCCAAGCTCTGCCTTATATTTTTCCATCTCCGGCTCTAACAGATCAGCCGGACGACAGGTGATCACCTCTGCATCTCCAATGGCCTTCTTTCGCACATCCTCATTGACAGGAGCCGGAAGCTCACCATATTCGCCGCGAAGCAAAGCCTTTGATTCCTTTGTGATCATCTTATAGCGCTCTCCTGCTAGTACATTCAGCACAGCCTGAGAACCCACAATCTGGCTTGTCGGTGTAACCAGCGGCGGGAAGCCAAAATCCTCACGCACACGCGGCACCTCTGCCAGCACATCATAATATTTATCTTCTGCATTAGCCTGCTTCAGCTGGGACAGCAGGTTTGACAGCATACCACCCGGCACCTGATACAAAAGCGTATTTGTGTCTACATGCAGCACCTTCGTATTCAGCGTACCATCATCCTGCAGCTTCTGCGCTACCTTACGGAAATGCTCTGCTGCCTTGCTCATAGCCTCCAGATCAAGTCCTGTATCGCGGTCAGTTCCCTTTAAGGAAGCAACCAGCGATTCTGTAGTCGGCTGGGACGTACCATTTGCCATCGGAGACAGCGCTGTATCCACGATATCTACGCCAGCTTCTGCGGCCTTCAGGTAAATCATATCGCCCGTACCGGTCGTATTATGCGTATGAAGATGAATCGGAACACTCAGCTCGCTCTTCAGACGCTTTACCAGACTATATGCATCATAGGGCAGCAGCAGATTCGCCATATCTTTAATACAAATCGTATCGGCTCCCATCTCCTGCAGCTGACATGCCAGGCGCACAAAATATTCTTCATTATGCACTGGGCTTACCGTATAGCTGATGGTCGCCTCCACAATACCGCCGTACTGCTTTGTATATTTCATCGCTGCTTCCATATTGCGCGGATCGTTTAACGCATCAAAAATACGCACAACATCAATTCCGTTTTCAATGGACTTTTTGCAGAACTGCTCCACTACATCATCTGCATAATGCTTATAGCCAAGCAGGTTCTGTCCGCGCAGCAGCATCTGCAGTTTCGTTTTAGGCATCGCCTTGCGCAAAGCGCGAAGACGTTCCCACGGGTCTTCATTCAGAAAACGCATGCAAGAATCAAAGGTTGCTCCGCCCCAGCATTCAATGGACCAATAGCCCATATTATCCAGAAGCTCACAGGCCGGCAGCATATCCTCCAGGCGCATGCGAGTTGCAGCCTGCGATTGATGCGCGTCACGTAAAATCGTATCTGTAATTCTTAACGGATTCTTAGCCATAATATTCTCCCTTTATTCTTAACCGAACAATGCCAGTAGTACACCAGCTGCAATTGCAGAACCAATGACACCAGCTACGTTCGGGCCCATTGCATGCATCAGCAGGAAGTTGCCGGGCTTTTCTTTCTGACCAACCGTATTGGAAACACGAGCTGCCATGGGCACAGCGGACACACCGGCAGATCCGATCAGCGGATTTACCTTTTCTTTGCAGAACAGATTCATCAGCTTCGCCAGCAATACGCCGCCAGCAGTACCCACACCAAAAGCAACAACACCCATGATAATGATCTTAATGGTGCTCCAGCTCAGGAACACATCAGCTGTCGCCGTTGCGCCAACAGAAACGCCAAGGAAAATCGTCACGATATTCATCAGCTCATTCTGAGCCGTTTTAGACAAGCGCTCTACCATTCCGCTTTCTTTCATCAGATTACCCAACATCAAAGCGCCGATCAGCGGTGCCGCCGAAGGAACCAGCAGCGCCACAAAGACGGTAACCATAATCGGGAATACAATCTTCTCAATCTTCTTCACGGGACGCAGCTGCTTCATCTCGATCTGCCGTTCCTTCTTTGTCGTCAGAGCCTTCATAATCGGAGGCTGAATCACCGGCACAAGTGCCATATAAGAATAGGCAGCAACCGCAATCGGTCCCAGAAGGTCTGGTGCAAGCTGAGAGGTTACATAAATAGCTGTCGGGCCGTCGGCTCCGCCGATAATACCGATAGAACTTGCTTCAGCCGGCGTAAAGCCCATAGCGGAAGCGCCCAAATAGGTAAGGAAAATACCCAGCTGAGCAGCTGCTCCCAGCAGCAGACTCTTGGGATTTGCAATCAACGGGCCAAAGTCAGTCATAGCACCCACACCAAGGAAAATCAGCGAGGGATAGATACCCAGCTTCACGCCCAAATAAAGATAATCAATCAGACCAAAATTACCAACCTGATCCCAGTGAACATGTCCGCCCGAGAAAAACTCGGTGTGATACATGTTGGCGCCGGGCAAATTGGTGAGTAACATACCAAATGCAATAGGCAGCAGCAAAAGAGGCTCAAACCCTTTTTTAATGGCCAGATACATCAGCACAAATGCAATCAGCATCATCACAAAAACTTTAGGGTCGTCCATCAATCTGGAAAAGCCTGTCTGCTGCAGGAAATTTGTAATAGTTTCCATTTGACAGCTCCTTTACTTGTTTCTTATTTTCAGGGACAAATTATTCAATTACAACCAATACAGCGCCGCTCTCTACGGTAGCGCCCTTTTCTACCTGAACAGAAACAACTTTACCAGCTCTGGGAGCCATAATCTCATTTTCCATCTTCATTGCTTCCAGAATCAGAAGCACAGTACCCTCCTGAACAGAATCTCCTGCCGCTACGTTTACACTTAAAATGGTGCCGGGCATGGGGCTGGTGATCTTCTCTCCGCCGGCCGGTGCCGCTACAGGAGCCGCTGGTGCTGCAGCCGGTGCTGCCGGTGCTGCTGCCTTAGGTGCAAAATCCTCTCCATCCTTTAAAGCCTCTAACGTAATTTCATAGTCAGCGCCGTTTACATTTACACGATACTTTTTCATTTTGCATTCATCCTTTCAATTCTTAACTAGATTCTTTTAATTGAGTGAATTTGAATTTTCGAAATATCTGTTCCCAGATCTTCCGCAATCGCCGCCGATACGGCAGCTACCAATTCCGGGCGATTCGGGATTTCAGTCGGGGCAGCCACCGGAGCAGGTGATACTGCCGGAGCAGCTGCAGGCGCCGGCGTATCTTTTGTAATTGCACCAATAATCTTTCCCATCAGCACAACCAAAATGATGATGCAAATCAAGCCGACAAACACTGTACCCATACCCATAAGAACTACAAACGGTCCTGATAATTCTGGCATAAGGAATCCTCCTTTCGTCCAAAGTTTTATGATAATACCAGAGCTGACATTGTCAGAATTTTCTAAAATTCTTTCAAAAAGCCAACTCTAACGCATTGTATCAAATTATAAACTATCATACCACTTTTTAAAGGAGATTTCAATACGCATTTACACGAATCTCATAGTCTTTGAATTTTGCCGCGATGGATGCCTGTCACTCTGGCAAGCTGCTGAATACTGATCTCTTCTTCTTTCCTCATTCGTCTTAAAAAATTTCTTAGCTCCTCCTCTTCCAGCTCCGCCAAATCCGCAACTTGCATACTTGCAAGCTCTTGGCCAATCAGTTGTTTAGCCTCGTCATCACTGCGCCCATATTTTAAAGGGACTTCTTCTAAAAAACTGTCTTTATTTGTCTCTGCTTCCATATACGCTAAATATCCGCCGCTAAAATGCAGGCTATCCAGCAGCCGGCGGCTGTCAATAAAGCTGCCGCGCTCCCGATACAGCCGATCGCTGCTCCACAGATACGCCGCCGCTTCCTTTACCAGCCCCAGCCTCACCGGCTCCTGATGAATATAACGTACCGTCTCTAAGAGCTGCTGCTGCGACTCAATCGGCTCGCTCATATACCGCCCGCGAAAAAGCTCCCGTCCTGCCGGCCACTGCGGATGCTGTTTGCGGTACCAGTATACATAGCTGACTCCGACCCGGCGCATAAAATTAGAAACATCCTCTCCATTGGCTTCCTGCAGCACCATATGGGCATGATTCTCCAAAATGCAGTATGCATAAAGCTGCATCCCTGTCTTTTCTTTATACCGCAGCAGCGTTTCCAAATACAGCTCCTTATCCTCCTCCAAAGCAAACACGGCCTCCAGCCGCCGGCCCTGCACCACCACGTGATGCATTCCCTGTTCCCGTCTCTGTCTTGCTTCTCTTGGCATCTTGACCTCCGCCATTTATGCGCATAGCGCAAAAGATGCCCTTATTATAAAAAATGATCAGACGGCTTACCAGAACCTCATATGTAAAAAGATGTCGGAATTTGACATATTCCATCAAATTCCGACATTTTTTAATTTTCTTCTACTGCAAAAAGCGCTTCTGCAAATTCGCGTGCATCAAAGGGACGCAGATCCTCGATCCCCTCTCCTACGCCTACGTATTTAACCGGAATCCCCAGTTCATTCATAATTCCGATCACAACGCCGCCCTTAGCCGTTCCGTCCAGCTTTGTGAGAACGATTCCGGTAATAGGCGCTACCTCTGCAAACAGCTTGGCCTGACTAAGCGCATTTTGCCCTGTGGCGGCATCCAGCACCAATAAAACCTCTCGATGGGCCGTCGGAAATTCTCTTTCCAGAATACGCCCAAGCTTGCGCAGCTCTTCCATCAAATTTTTCTTATTGTGCAGCCGACCGGCCGTATCGCAGATGAGTACATCCGCCCATCTGGCATGCGTGATGTCTGCAGCATCATACACCACAGCCCCTGGATCGGAGCCCTCGGCATGGCAGACAATCTCTACGCCTGCACGATCTGCCCATACCTTGAGCTGATCAATGGCAGCCGCCCTGAAGGTATCTGCCGCCGCCAAGATCACATGGTGTCCATCCTGCTTTAGCTGATATGCCATTTTGCCAATACTCGTAGTCTTGCCGGCTCCATTGACGCCGATCACCAAGATGACATTGGTCATTCCCTTTACCACGATGTCGGGATTTGCAGTTTCTAAAATCCGGCAGATCTCATCCTTAAACAGCTCATAGACCTCTTCTGTTTTTTGCAGGCGCTGCTCCTTTGCCTTTTTTCTTATGTTATCCACCACCTGAACTGCCGTTTCCATCCCCATATCTGCCAGAATCAGAGATTCTTCCAGTTCCTCATAGAAATCCTCATCAATTTCTTCATAGGATCCAAATACAGTTTCAATATTGCTGATCAGACTGCTGCGCGTCTTCTCCAAGCCCTTTTTTAATGCACTAAATAACCCCATTGCCTTCTCCCTTCTAGGCCTGCGCCTCTGCAAATTGAACAGATATACACTTCGATACGCCTTTTTCCTCCATCGTCACTCCATACATGGTATCTGCTGCTTCCATCGTTCCTTTGCGGTGTGTAATGATAATAAACTGTGTATGCTCGCACATCTCTTTTAAATAATCAGCATACCGCCCTACATTGGCATCATCCAGCGCAGCCTCGATCTCATCCAAAATGCAAAATGGCGCCGGATTTAGCTGATGGATTGCAAACAAAAGGGAAATGGCTGTAAGAGCCCTCTCGCCGCCGGAGAGCAGCATCATGCTCTGCAGCTTCTTTCCGGGAGGCTGTGCAATGATCTCGATGCCGGCTTCCAGCGCATTTTCTCCTTCTCCCAGCCGCAGAATGCCCTGTCCGCCGCCAAACAATTTCTGAAATACCTCATTAAAGGTTTTGGCAATCGCAGAAAAGCCTTTAATAAACTGTTCCTCCATCTTTTGCGTCAGCTGCTCGATTACCTCGCGCAGACTCGCCTCTGACTGTGCAATATCGTCTCTTTGCTGATTTAAAAATGTGCATCGTTCTCGCAGCGCCAACAGCTCCTCGATCGCATCCACATTGACGTTCCCTAACCGCCGGATGGCTTCCTTTAGCTGTGAAACCCGTTTTTTCATTGCCGTCTGGCTTCCCAGATCCTGCTGACCATTTTTTTCACTCAGCGCTTTTGCCGCGCCATAGGTTAGCTCGTATTCTTCCCATATACGATCCTGCAGATCATTAAGATCCTTTTTCGCTCTAGCAGCCTGATTCTCTAAACGAACCTGTTCTTTTTCTAGAGCGCTGAAGCTTCGCAGTGTCTCTTCTGCCTCTTTAATGCTCTCATCCCGGCGCCGATCCTTTTCCGCTCTTTGCGCTTCCAGCTGCTTCATTTGCGCTGCTTTCTCTTCAATCTCTTTTTCCAGCTGCGTCTGCTGCTGCTCAATCTGATCAATCTGTTTGTGAGCTGCCTCTACCTGTTCTCTGCGCTGCTGGCTGTCCTCCAGAATCGCATCGGCCTCCTGCGCCAGATTCTCGATTTCCTGTGACTCCCAGTCCACTGTTCGCTGCATAAACTGCTGCTGCTGCCTAAGTCCTGCCAGCGCAATTTTCTTTTGAGATAGCTCGCCCTTTTCAGCCTCAATTTGAGCGCTGAGCACTTCTACGGCATGCTGTGCTGTTTCTGCCTCCTGCCTTAGCTGCTCTTGGCTTTCCTCAAGCTCCGTCAGCTGTTTGCGGCTCTGCCGCTCTTGTTTTTCATGCTGCTCCTTGGAGATCGTTAGCTCTTTTCTGCTTTGCTCTGTCTCTTCCATTTGCGCCTGCATATGCTGCAAAATGAAGGATAATTGCTGCAGCCTCTGCTCCCCCTGCATGCGGTTTTGCTCTGCAGCCTGTCTTTCATTTTGTTTTTTCTCTAGTTTAAGACTCATATTCTGGCGCTGCTCTGACAAGGCCGAAACCTCTGCCTGCAGTACTCTGCCTTCTTCTCTTTTCGCAGTTAACTGCTGCTGCAGGCGCTTAATCTCGTCCTTTCGGCTTAGGATACCGCCGGCTTTTGCCGTTGTACTGCCACCTGTAATCGAGCCTCCAATATTAAAGATATCCCCTTTTAGCGTAACAACGCGCACTGCATTTCCATACCGGCGCGATACCTGAGAAGCGCTTTCAAAGTCTTCCGCTACCACGACATTACTGAGCTGCCGGGAAATAATCTTTTGATAGACTGGGGCGTACTCTACCAGCTCGTGGGCAAAGCCGCACACTCCTTTCATCGCTTTGATCACGCTTTCATTTTGGATGGGGCTGCGCGCTGTTACGCTATCGAGCGGCAAAAATGTAGCTCTTCCCCGCTTGGTGCTGCGCAGCATTTCAATCAGCTCTTTTGCAGCCTTCGTATCCTGCACAATAATATTTTGAATGGCAGCTCCCAATGCAATTTCAATTGCCAGCGTATATTCTCCCGGCACCTGCAGAATATCTGCTACTGTACCATGTACCGTCTGATATCGGTTTGGATCTTGTTTTTTTAGCTGCATAACAGCCTTTACGCTGCCGCTGAAGCCTTCATAATCGCTCTCCATATCCTGCAGCCATTTCATACGCCCTTGGAGTTCTCTCATCTGCAGAATCAGACTTTCCTGCTGCTTCTGCTTTTCGCGGATTGTCTGGCGCATCTGCTCGGTCTGTGTGCTTAGCTCCTGCTCTTCCTGCAGTGCCCTCGCTGCAGCCTGCACTGCTTCCTCCTGCTTTTTGCGCTCATCCTCTATTTGCCGGTTCTGTTCCTGCATTTGCTGGCTTAGTTCAGCGCCTTTATGGTCTATTTGCTCCTGCTGTGAGAGGTCCTGTTCCAAAACAAGGGCATGACGCTCTGCCTGCGCGCGCAGCATACTGAGCTCCTGCTCTAAAGATGACACGCGGTTTTTAACCTCGTCATAAGCACTTGTGAGCTGCTGCTGCTCCTCTTCCTTTTTGCCCAAAAGCTCTAAAAAGGCCTTCTGCTCGTTCTCCTCCTTGGCTGTCTGCGCTTCCAGCTGCTGCAGCTTTATCTCTTCTTTTTTTACTGTTTCAATGCGGCTGCTCATACGCTGCTTAACATCCTCTAACCGCTGCTGCAGTGAATCAATTTCCTTTTCATTGCCTTCTGCCTGCTGCAGCATCACGCGCTTGTCGCCCTCATTGCTTTCCTTTTGCAGCCGAAGCTGATTATGCTCCTCATAAAGCACTGTCAAGCCTTTGCGCGCTTCATCTGCTTCCTTGGCGTACTGCTCAGAGCGCTCCTTCGCCTGCTGCTGATCCTTTCTAGATCCTTCAATCTGTTCGCTCAGCTCCTCCAGCAGCCTGCTGACCCGCTCATACTGCCCTTGCAGCTCCTGATATTCTCCCAAAAAGGAAGCCACCTCGTAGGTTTTCAGCTCCTCTTTTAGACTCAGGTATGTCTCAGCTGTTTCGGCCTGTTTCTCCAAGGGCTCCAGTCTTGAGGTCAGCTCCTCCAGAATATCCTGTACGCGGCTCAGATTATCCGCTTCCTCCGCTAACTGCTTCTCTGCCTGTTCTTTTCTGCTTTTATATTTCACAATACCGGCAGCTTCTTCAAAAATCATCCGCCGGTCCTGAGGCTTGCTGCTTAAAAGCTGATCAATCTGTCCCTGCCCGATGACGCTGTAGCCATCTTTGCCGATTCCCGTATCCATCAGCATTTCCTGCACATCCCTAAGCCGGCAGCGCCCGCCGTTGATCGTATATTCACTCTCTCCTGAGCGGTATACGCGGCGGCTGATGGCCACTTCATTGAAATCAACGGCCATTTTTTTATCATGATTATCTAATACCAGCGTCACCTGCGCAAAATTAACGGGCTTTCTGCGCTCTGTTCCGGCAAAGATAACATCCTCCATTTTGGCGCCGCGCAGTGTTTTAGCGCTCTGTTCTCCCAATACCCAGCGCACAGCATCTGATATATTACTCTTTCCGCTTCCATTAGGGCCCACAATGGCAGTAATTCCCTTTCCAAACTCTACCTGAATTTTTTCCGGAAAGGACTTAAAGCCCATGATCTCTACACGTTTTAATTCCATTCTATTTTCAGACCGTCTCCTTTAAGATTTCCACATGGCCAGCGCCTTCTCAGCCGCCCGCTGCGCCGCTTCCTTTTTGCTCTTTCCTTCTCCCTGGCAGATCGGCCTGCCTTCAAGCCATAACTCGCTGACAAAGGTTCTGTCATGCGGCGGTCCTTCCTCTGCAATCACACGGTAGGTCGGTTTTTCTTTTCCTTTTCCTTGCAAAAGCTCCTGCAGCGTTGACTTAAAATCAAACTGGCGTTCATCGGGTATTTCTTCCAGCCTGCTGTATAAAATCCGTTCAATCAGCGCCCTCGCTTCCTCCATACCGCCGTCCAGATATACGGCTCCGATGACAGCCTCCACCACGTCGCACAAAATAGAAGGCCGCTCGCGTCCGCCTGTTTTTTCTTCTCCATAATTCATCACGATAAATTCACCAAAAGAAAGTGTTTTGGCTATGTAAGACAAAGAAGCCTCGCATACGATTTTCGCTCTAGTCTTGGTCAATTTACCTTCCGGCCAGTCATATTTTTCAAATAGCATCTGAGAGGTGCATAGCTCCAGCACTGCATCTCCTAAAAATTCAAGCCGCTCATAATCCGGCGTCTTTTTTTGTTCCCGGCTATAAGAAGAATGTGTCAGCGCCTGACGAAGCCATCGGCGCTGACGAAAAGAATAAGCGATAATATGTTCAAATTCTGTCAACCGCTCATCTGAAATCATCTGTCTCACACGTCTCCTCCTCTTTCATCACCATTCAGACAAACTTTTTAAAATATCCTCTACCGTTTTGATTTGCCGAATATCCTCCGGGTCATATTCTACATTGAACTCAACCTCACAGGCCATCAGCACCTGCAAAATAGAAGTGCTGTCCATTTCCAGATCCTCTTCCAGAGACATCTCTTCTGTAATGTCTTCCGGATTGATCTCCATCTCCTCTGCAATAATCTGGCGAACAATACTTAGCTCGTCTGTGCTCATACTTTCCTCCTGTTTTAAACGCCTTCGCGTGATTTGGACTCTTTTTTCAGCTTAGCCCTGATTTCATCATTCACACCGGAATCAATAAAGGTAAGGCACTGCCGTATGGCATTGGCAATCGCTACATCGTTAGAGTTGCCGTGCGCCTTGATCACAGCGCCATCAACTCCCAGCATGGGCGTGCCTCCCACCGCTCTCGGATCCAGATCATTTTTCAATTTAAGCAGTGCCGGCTTAATCAGCAGCGCTCCGAGCTTGGTACGCAGACTGGAATAAAGCTCTTTTTTCATTTTCTTCAAAATAAAGCTTACGACCCCTTCGGTATTTTTCAGCAGTACGTTGCCGGCAAACCCATCGGTAACAACAATATGCACATCGCCGCTCATGACCTCGCGCGCCTCTACATTGCCGATAAAATTCATGTCCTCTTCCTGCCTCAGCAGCTCGTACACTTCCTTCACCAGCGCATTTCCCTTTCCCGGTTCTACGCCCACATTTAAAAGGCCCACCTTAGGCTGCGCAACGCCGTATTGCTTGCGAAAATAAATCTGACACATCCTGGCAAACTGCACCAGATACCCAGGCTTGCTATCCATATTCGCGCCTACATCCAGCACCAGAGTCGGAAGCTCCCCTGTTGGCAGCGCCACTGTCAGCGCCGGCCGCTGCACGCCCGCAATCCTGCCGACCAAAAGCGTGGCGCCCGAAAGAACGGCCCCTGTATTACCTGCCGAAACAAAACCGTCCACTTCCTGCTGCTTGAGCATTTTCAGCGCAACCACCATCGAAGAATCCTTTTTCTTTCGGATCGCTTCCACTGGTGAATGCTCTTCATTTTCTACCACCTCTGTCGTCGGGTGAATCATAAGCCGCTGCGAATCATACTGTTTTCCGGCCAACTCCTTTTGGATAGCTTCTTCATTTCCCGTGAGTACAATCGATAGCTCCGGACACTGAGACAGCGCCAAAAGAGCGCCTCCGACCGGCGCCTGCGGCGCATAATCGCCGCCCATAGCATCGACTACGATTTTATAGTTTGTCAATTTCCCTTCCTCCCTCGCTGCCGTAGATTTCTCCGGCGCATACTATACTAAATTTCCGGCCTTTTGACAAGTAGTTTTCTTACCCTGCTTCCAAATTTCTGCCGGTTCATACAAATGTTTCACCTTTAGCCTTCATTTTACCATATTTCAGGGCTGCTGCCAAATAGTTTAAAACCGCTCCCTCCGTCTCCGGAATCATCAGCTCTCGCTGAAATGCCTGATAAGGGACCGATGCGCGTCCGGTCTCTTCTCTATGTTCATAATACGCCGCCAGCGTTTCCACCGGCAGCAGATAATATTCATGGTATACCGTAAAATGTACCAGCAGAAAGGCCAAGCCTCCCTGCTTATCAAAATCCTTCATAAAGGCCACCTGATGTGGATGAATATTAGAAAATGGCAGGCTCTTTTTGCCGCACTCCTTGGCGTCAAAGCAAATCGGAATACTCCCCATCACGCCAATATAATCCACCGTACTTTTCTGCTCAAAATAGGCCAGTTTGATCACGCGTTTTTCCTGATCAATCTCAATCGGCTTAATCGGCGTTGGGATCTTCTGGATCAGAGCCAACCCCTCTTTGCGATACGCCTCATTGGTCATGTTCAGCAGCTCCTCAAATGCGCTGCCTCTGAGTCCTCTGCTTTTCCAGTAGCTCATGATGCCGCCGTCCCTTTCATATACAGATCCTCAATCCCCAAAAACACATTCCAGTCATTCGGTGTCATCATCCCTTTGATCCCATATCCCGTGACCGATGTCTGCGTCAGGAAAAACAAATTATAGACTGGCAGCTCCTCCGTCATGAAGGCATCCAGCTGCGCTGCGGCGCTGCTGATCTCCTCTTCTGTGAACGCCGCCTGCAGAAGCTCAGCCCTGCCCAATTTCTCCGCTATCTTCACAAGCGTCATCTGCTCCCTTTTAAGCGCAATATCATAATATCCCGCTGTCGTAAGCGTCACGGTAAGCCCAGCCTCCGTCAGCTGCTCACGGATCGTTTCCGCCGCCGCGGTCTGCACCAAATCTCTGCTGTCATACAAAAGCTTGATCTGATCTGTAGTCTGAGCCGGAATGCTCTGCGCCTTCTCTGCATCATACTCATACTCCTTCGTCGTATGCCCCTGATACCAGCTCGCTGGCCGCAGCAGCGTTTCTGTCACATTTCCCCGCCCCCAATATGCATCCCGCAGCACATGCGACGCGTCAATCGCATATGCCACCTTTTGCCGGTTAGACAGCGAGGCGCCAAACGCTCCCTGACGATTAAATTCTAAATACAAAGTCTCATAGCTCTCAAAGCGGTGCAGCGTCAAATTCTTTTGATTGGCATAAGTCCCCCACTCAAAATGATTCGTCTGCATGAGATTAGTCCGTGTGGTCTCAAAGCACTGCTCCACAGCCTTACCATCCCGCACAAAATACACCGTTATCTCCGTAATATACGGCTTATCTCCAAAATACGCCTCATACCGCTTCAGCTTCATCTCTCGCATCGGCTCCGTCTGATCATACTGATACGGACCTGTGCCCACCGGAACAAGCGCCTCCTCATATCCCCAAGGGACAATCGGGAACACCAGCGTTTCCTCCTGCATCCGGCCAGGGGCCGCAAATTGAAGCCGTACACAGCCTTCATCCACAGCTTCCGCATGCGCAATACCGCTCACAGCAGAGCGGAACACATTGCTTGCCGACTGCAGCTGCTGAATGCTGTACACAACATCGCTTGCCGTCAGTCTCTGCCCATCATGAAAATGCACATCCTGCCTCAGCTGGATCGTCAGCTGACTCTGATCCTCTGACCAGCTCCAGCTCTCTGCCAGACATGGCTGCAGCCTGCCATCCTCACTTTGATTCATCAGCGGGCTATAAATCAGCAGCAGCAGCTTACCTGTCTGCTCATCGCTTACCTGCCATGGCAGCAGCGATGCCGGATTCTGGATTGCCAGGCGCAGCTCCCCGCCCTCTGCCGGATATAGCAGCGCTGGCTTTTGCCCCGCTTCCTCCTCTTCTGTCACCCCGCTGCTTTCCTGCTTCGGCTGATCCGGCACCGAATTCTCTGCCGGGGGTGTATTCTCCCGGCTGCAGCCGGCAAGCAGCAGGCAAAGCGCCCATACAATACATACTATCCTTTTATTCATCGTTTACTTTCTGATCACATTGTCGATATAAATCTTCTAAAGTACCATTTCCGCAGATCACACAGTCCGCAGCCTTTCGGTACTGCGCATCATCCCACTGGCTCTGCACCCTTTTACGCGCTTCTTCTTCTGACAGGCCTCTCTCCTGCATCATGCGCTTCATTCTAATCTCCGGATCCGCATACACGACCCAGATCTCATCGACCATATCCTTGATCTCCGAACGAAGCAGTTCAATGGCCTCTACCGCCAGGATCGGCGCCTGCGTTTCTCTGATCCAGGCCTCAATATGCGCGCAGATTGCTGGATGCATGATCTGATTCAGCTGCTGCAGCTTAGCAGGGTCCGCAAACACGATCGCTCCCAGCCGCGGCCGGCTGACCTTGCCTTCTTCTAAAATTTCTTTTCCAAATGCAGCCATCAGCTCTTCCTTTTTTTCCTCTAATACAGCATGTCCGACCCGATCGGCATCTATTCTCGGGATGTGATGCCTCTGCTCCAGATATCGGGAAACCGTACTCTTGCCGGAAGCAATCGTACCTGTGATGCCAAGAACGCGTTTATTTGGCTTCATACCAGTTCTCTCCCATATGCACATCAATCAAAAGCGGCACTGCCAGATCAGCAGCCCCCTGCATTTCTTCTTCTAAGATCTGCTTTACCCTATCCGCCTCCGGGCGGTATACCTCGATCAAAAGCTCATCATGCACCTGTACAATCAGACGGCTGCGCAGCCCTTCTTCCTTCAAGCGCCGGTACACCTGCACCATCGCAATCTTAATAATATCGGCGGCGCTGCCTTGAATCGGCATATTTTTAGCCACGCGCTCGCCAAAGGACCGCTGATTGAAATTAGAAGCCTTAAGCTCCTCAATGTTGCGCCGGCGGCCAAAAAGCGTCTGCCCATAGCCATGCTGCTTGGCAAAGGAAACACAGCCCTCCAAAAAGCCGCGTACCTTAGGATATTGTGCGAAATAATTTTCAATATATGCAGAAGCCTCTTTCTTTGAAATGCCCAGATCATCGCTGAGCGAAAAGGCCCCCATGCCATAAATGATGCCAAAATTAACAGCCTTAGCGCTGCTGCGCTGCTCAGGCGTTACCTCATCAAAGGGAATCTGCATCACCTGTGATGCCGTCATCCGGTGAATATCTGCTCCTGAACGATAGGCTTCGATCATCTTTTCATCGCCTGACATATGCGCCAGCAGGCGCAGCTCAATCTGTGAATAATCTGCGTCCATAAAGCAATATTCTGGTCCGCTGGGGACAAATGCTTTGCGCAGCTGCCTGCCCAGATCCATGCGAATGGGAATGTTCTGCAGATTGGGATCCGTACTGGAAAGACGTCCTGTCGCCGTAACAGCCTGTTTAAATTTAGAGTGGATCCGGCCGTCCACCACAAACGCCTTCAGTCCCTCTACATAGGTGGACTCCAGCTTTGTCAGCTGCCTGTACATCAGCACCTTTGCTATGATCGGATGCTCCCATTTTAGCTTTTCCAGCACCTCTGCCGAGGTTGAATATCCGGATTTTGTTTTCTTGCCCGCCGGCAGTCCCAGCCTTTCAAATAAAACAGTTCCCAGCTGCTTAGGTGAATTGATGTTAAACGGTTCTCCTGCCAGCTGCCAGATCTCTTCCTGCAGCGTCTGAATTTCCTTTGTTAAAAACTTGCCGATGCTCTCTAAAACTTCCAGATCCACTGCAATCCCCCAGAGCTCCATGGAAGCCAGCACCTCGGCCAGCGGCCTTTCAATCGTCTCATACAGGCTCTCCATGCTTTTCTCTTTCAGCTCCTGCTGCATGGGCTCTGCAATGCGGCTTAGGATGCGCGTCACACCGGTCATATAAGCAGCTCTTTTATCACCCGGCACCTGCTGCCATGTCAGCCGTTTGACGCCGCTTCCTAAAATTTCTGTCTCCGACGGCGCCAGCTCATCCAGATATAATTTAGAAAGCTCATCCGGTGCATACTCCTCTTTAGAAGGATTGAGCAAATAGGCAGCCAGCAGCACATCCAGCACAGGTCCCTGCATTTCAATCCGGCGCGGCAGCAGCTCTTTGTATAGCTCCTTCACATCAAACGTGATTTTAGGAATCTGCGGCGATGTCAGTAAAGGCCGCAGGGCCTCTAATACCTGATCTGCCCCCAGCTCTGCAAAGCATAGCTCCCTTCCTCTTGCGGCGGCGGCAAAGCCCTCAGGCCAAAGCATCAGGGTAAGCGCTCCGCTCTCTTTCTCCATGATTTGCTGAAGCTCTGCCGCGTTTTTTACTGCTGTAAAATCAGCTGCCGGCCTTGACTCCTCCTTGGCAGCGTCCGCCTCCTCCGGTACTCTTTGCAACACTCGCTGCAGCAGGCTTTTGAGCTCATATTCTTTTAACGCATCAATGAACGATGGCGTTGCAAAGCTCTGCTGCGTCAATTTTCCGGCTTTGCCGGGCTGATTACAATCGGTGCAAATCGTAGCCAAAACAAGGCTCATGCGCGCCTGCTCTTTAAATTCCTGCAAATTCTGCGCAGCACGCGGCGGCTTGATTTCGTCGGCATGGGCAATGGCGTTTTCCACTGTGCCATATGCCTGAATGATTTTGGCGGCTGTCTTCTCGCCGATGGACGGTACGCCGGGAATGTTGTCGGACGGATCTCCCATCAGAGCCTTCATCTGCAGATATCCGGCAGGGCTGACGCCATATTTTTCTTCCACCTCTGCTTCGTGATAAACCTCTGTCTCCGTCCCGCCCTTTTTGGTCTTGGGAATGAGCAGCGTGATATGCTCATCCACCAGCTGCAGCAGATCGCGATCGCCGGAGAGAATCATGACCTCTTGGCCGGCCGCGGAGGCCTCCTTTCCGATCGTTCCAAGCACGTCATCTGCTTCGTATCCTTCCTTCGTAAGCAGCGCAATGCCGGCCTTTTGCAGCATGTCCATCAGAAGGGGAATCTGCTCGCGCAGCTCCGGCGGCATGCCGGCGCGCGTTCCCTTATAGTCTGCATACAGTTCATGACGGAAGGTCGGCGTTTTGAGATCAAAGGCAATGCCTAGATATTCTGGCTTTTCCTGCTCGATTACCTTCCAGAGGATATTAAAAAAACCATGCAGCGCATTGGTGTAAACGCCCTTTGAATTGGTGAGCAGCGGTACGCCGTAAAAAGCCCGGTTGGCAATGGAATGGCCATCTACTAAAAGCACTTTAGGATTCATGAGCTCTTCCTTTCTTTTTGGTCAAAATAGGAGTGAAAATCAGTAACAGCGCAGGAAAGATAATCGCGCAGAGCAGGCCGCCTCGCAGCGCCAGCTGATCTACCGAAAGGCTAAAGCTTTGCGCAAGATTTGTCTTTTGCAGAGCATCAGATACAAGCCCTGTAAGCCACGGTCCAAGAGAACAGCCCACATCGCCGCCCAGCGCCAGCAGGGCAAAAAGGGCTGTACCGCCGGCCGGAATAGCTTTGCTGGCAATCACAAGCGTGCCAGGCCACATAATACTCACCGAAAGGCCGCACAATCCGCAGCCCAGCAGAGACAGTAGCGGCTGTGGCGACAGGATCGTCAAAAGATATCCGCCAATACATAAAAGTGCGGAGAGCATGAGCGCACGGCTCATACGAAGGCGGTCGCCTTTTATGCCATAAAACACGCGGCCTGTTCCCATCAAGAGCGCAAAAAAACCAGGACCTGCCAGATCGCCCAGCGTTTTATTAAGGCCCAGCCCTTTCTGCGCAAACAGAGACGCCCACTGCGACATGGCAAGCTCGGAGGCGCCTGCCGCAATCATAATCATCATCGCCGCCCAAAACAGCTTCATAGAAAGCAGCTTTTTAATGCCGCCCGCTCCCTCTCCCGTTTGCATCTGCGGCAGGGGAACTCTGGCAAACAAATAGATATCCAGCGCAGGGAAAATCATCCAGAAAAGCAAAATCCAGCGCCAATTTTCTTGACCCAGAAAAAGCAAAAATCCAGTTGTGAGCAGCACCGCTCCCAGCTGTCCCCAGCAATAAAACGAATGCAGAAACGCCATGGACGAGCCCTTATCTTCATTAGGCAGCGCATCGATCACAGGACTTACCATTACTTCAATCAGGCCGGAGCCGGTAGAATAAATCAGCGCCGCAATCAGCAGACCGATAAACACATGATCCGGAAACAAATCCGGAGACAGCGCCAGCAGGCCATAGCCAATGAAACTGCAGATGCCTGCCGCCATCAGCAGCGTACGCGTTTTGAAAAAGCGTGCCGTTTGTGCCAGTATCAAGTCCACAACAATCTGGACGGCAAAGGTAAGCAGCACTAAGCTGCCGAGCTGTGCATAGCTTACTTGATACCGATCCTGAAAAATAATAAAAAATACCGGCGGTACATTCACGGTAATCGCTTGAATGATACTGCCTAAGTAACATGCCTTGCGGCTTGTTTGATATGTGTATGTGCGCATATGAATTCCTTTTCTGATTTTAAAACCGTATTGTGCATACTCGTTTTATTATAAACACTTTGCTCACAAAAATCCACTATTTGACAATAAAAATTATCAAGAGCCGCCAAGGATAAAAGATGCCGGCCGATCCCTATTACATTGACTTAGGATCAGCCGGCGGCTGTCTTTATTGAAATTTAGGAGGCTTAACCTCTGTGTTTGGAAAAGGCGTATTTTGAGGAGATGGCTCCGACATACTAAAGTACATTTTTGCTGCTTTTGTCGTTCCGAAATCACGGTTGGATCCCGTATCCTGCACCTGATTGAAAGCTTCCCTAAACATGGCATTATGTGCCTCTTCCCTGTTCAGAAGAAAATCGATTGTCTCTCTTACTTTTTTATCCTCGATTTGACGGTACAGGTATTCATACACGACCTTTGCCCGCTGTTCCGATGCGATATTGGACAACAGATCAGCGCATAAATCTCCGGTTACCGTAACATAATCTCCGGTCCATGAATATCCCGACGCATTGATTAGACCAGGATTGAGCCCCAGCAGTACATGGGACTGCACTTCACCGGCAGGCACTGCCGCTGCCTCCACATCATGACCATTCAAAAGATTGATTGTCTGCGCTACCATTTCCATATGCCCCAGCTCTTCTGCAGCAATATCCAGAAACAGATCCTTGATCTTCATATCCTTGATCCGAAAGCTCTGCGACATATACTGCATGGCCGCCTTTAATTCGCCGTTTGCGCCGCCAAGCTGCTCCTGCAGCAGCGCTGCATACTGAGGATTCGGTCTTTCGACCGCCACAGGGTGAAACAGCATTTTTTCATGTTTAAACATACTAACTAACCTCCTTATTTCACTGCTTTTGAAGATTAGTATTGCCTGCCTTTTCCATTCTATACCTATCTCACCATATAAAATTAGCCTTGGCAGCTTCTCCGTTATCAATCAAAATATCCTGCGCCGTCATAGAACGATTGCATACAGTCACAAAATAGGCCCATTCTGCAATTTCCTCCGGAGCCGCCCATTTAGGCAGCAGTGTTTCCTTCATGACCGCCTGCCAGAGCGCCGGATCTTCAATAATATGCTGATTCAGATCCGTTAAAACGCCTCCCGGCGACAGGCTATTAGCCGTTGCGCCAAACTTAGCCACACGCAGCGCTGTGCTCTTCATATAGGATACCATTCCTCCCTTGCTTGCGACATATTCGGGAAATTCAGCACCCGTAAGCGCACTAGCAGAAGCAATAAATAAAACACTGTGAATCGCCTCCTGCATGGCATAGGCCTCGGTGATCCGCATGGATCCTTTCAGATTGATATCAATATCCTCGCCCGAATTTTGCACGCCCGCATTGTTAATCAAGATTTCTACCGGCGGCAGCTGAGGCAGCTTTCCCTTAAAGATATCCGTTTCATAATGAGTATACATAGCGTGCTGGATCGTCCCTGCCAGCCGGTCCATGCCAAACACCGCATGCCCCTCGTTTAAAAATTTCTGCGCAATGGCCCGGCCAATGCCGCTAGCTGTTCCGGTAATTAACACTCTCATGCCGCACCCTCTCCTTTCCGCTTTCGCAGTGCAAGATATGACTCTCCCACTTGATCCTTCCTCCATCTTTTACAGATGACAAAGCCGGCCGGTGAAAACACTACTTCACAAAACAGCTCTGCTACCATTCCCGTCACAGAGCAGGTGATGCATTGCAGCAATGACCAGTCAAAAAAGAAATGGCTGACCAGCAGTGCAAAAACCAGATTATCCGTAAACTGTCCAAGCGCTGTGGAAATATAGCTGCGCAGTGCATAAGCGCTAAACCCGTTTTCCCTATTGCGAAGAAGTCTTCCGATCACCGCATTGACCCCGTTATTCACAACGGCAGAAACCATAAAAGCAGCCGTACTGCCCAGCAGCACATACCATGTACCGGCAATCGTATGATCCAGCGCGCCATTGATCAAAGCCTCGCTCCCCCCTGCATAGGCTTCTCCCCACATCCCCGGGATATGCCCCGCTATATAAAAGATTAGACAGGCAAGCAGATTAAAAAAAACCGCAATCAGCGAAAGCTCTGTTGCCGCCTTGGCGCCAAAATGCTTAGTGATCACATCCATTGACAAAAAAGAAATCCAAGAAACAATAATCCCGCAGTCCAGAGCCAGCCAGTCCACCGGCAAATCAATACTCTTATTGGCCAGCAGATTCATCATAATCACGGAAAGAGCAAATAAAGTCATCACCCCCGCCGGGACGCTCCGAAGCAGAATTTTTAATTCCTGGATTTCCTGTTTAATTTTCATCATCATATTCTCCTTGTTTTTTATTGGCAAGATGGTTAGGCAAGAAACATCTTGTTTGACCTATGCGCTTTATTATACCCACCTGCGCCCGGCTTGTCAATTCTATACGCAATACGGCCGGCAATCTTCCATTTAGACTGCCGGCCATGCATATCAATAAATACGAACTTCAAACACGCGCGCATCCTCATCCCCATTCGTTGCCGTGATGCAGATCCGCACCTCATCCCCCTGAATCCCTTCCGGAAGAGAAAGCACATTCAGGCGCTGATAATTGCCAGACACGTCCCTGCGCCAGCTCTCTCGCCCGCCAGAATAAACCGTAACCGTATAGTCGCGCACCAGCTCCTTAGCCGGGCCAGTCGGTTCCTTATCCAAAAAAGCTTTAGAAACAGAAATGCACCGCTCCTCAGAAAGATTCGGATCAAAGGTCAGCCTGATTTCGCGGATCGGCTTTACCTCCTCCAGCTTCAGGCACAGCGTTTCACCCTCAGCACCGATCCCCTCCGACTGCCACAGATTCACCGTATCCTCCTCATTGCGCGCAATCCCATTGATCACCTTTTCCGGTTCACAGCCTGCACGGCAGGAAGTAGCCGTTACAACAGCCTTCCGCGCCATATCTGCCGGGTCTTCATTGCGGTATCCGGGAATATAGCAGTCATCCTTCAAGAGGGCCTGCTGCAGCTCCTTGATATACTGCTCTCCCAGCGCAGCTGGTGTACATCCCTTTTCTGAGGCCATGGCAGCAGCCGTGCCTACCGCTTGGCCGCCCACAGCGCAGGTAGCCATCACTCTTGTTGAGCCCATAGCCAGCTTAGTCGCACCAATATCCCGCCCTGCCATCATCAGATTGTCAAAGCCCTTGGCGCAGTAGCTGCGATACGGAATCGTATAAAGTCCCGGAAAGCTTCTGACACGAGAAGGGATACTGCCTTTAGCCGCAAATCCTCCGGCCACATGCTCATCCATCGGCCAGCCGCCATAGGCCACCGCATCCGAAAACACGCGGTTCGCCAAAATATCGTTGGCCGTGAGGTTATATTCACCGGCAAGACGCCGGCTCTCTCTTGTGCCGGGAAGATTGCCGACCCATACCAGTTCATAATTTTCCGCCCCGTGATCGCCGCCGTTTTTAATATGATCCCAAACACCATAAATCGTTTTATAGAGCTCCCAGCGAATATCCTCAGCGGATTGGATAATATCATCCCAGTCACCGCCTAATTCAATCCACCAATAGCCTGACTCCACATCATATTTTTCTACCAGCTGATCCGCATGATCCTCATAGTCCTCATCCGGTCGGAGTACTACCACATCGTCAGCATCATGATAGACAACGATATCTCCGTGATAGCGATGCTTAAAAAAGCTTTCATCAAAGCTGTAAGCCCAGTCCGGCTTCACAAATTTAACAGGATGCCCCACATCTCTGGCACAGAAATAAATCGTATTGCCCATGGTCTCCCCATCCTGCGTCTCAGGCGCCTCTGCCTCCTGATAGGCTTTTTTATCCTCACGTCCGATACTGTATTCAGCTCCGGCAAAATAGCCTAAGGTTCCATGCCCGGTAGCATCAACAAAAACATCAGCCGTAAAGCGGTAGCGGATCTCCGTTGTCATCTGGTAGCATTCTACCGCCTGCACATGATTTTCCTCCGCAATCACCCGGTCCATCGTCGTATTGGGATAGCTGTCCAAATTGTCAGTAGAACGGACAGCTGACCAAAGAACACCATCCCAGATCGAATAATTATAGCTGTCGTTTAAGTGCTTGTTTTCCAACTGAAGCTCCATCAAAATACCCGTTTCAGCTGCATTTTTTTTGCCCCAATGGCAAGAAGCGCCTGATATATGCATTCTCATTTCCGAGCTGGCATTTCCGCCATATACGCTCCGGTCCTGAATCAGGGCTGTTTTGGCTCCATGACGGGCAGATGCAATGGCCGCACATAGTCCGCTCATTCCGCCTCCTACGATCACGACATCATACTGTTTTTCCACTGCCGGATTCTGAGAAGCAGGGCGTCTTTCATGAATATAGTTTTTCATAGATTACCTCTTTTCAATTCCTTTTATTTTAATCAATCGTATCAATATAGTGGCTCATGACCTGTCTGGCCGCGCCAACAACGGAGCTTTCCCTGCAGAATTTGCCTACGCGAAGAAAAGAAATATCCGTATCCACATTATTATACTTTCGAAGCCGATCCTCCAGCTCGGGAAGCCAGGGGGCCAAATAACCTCCCACATCGCCGCCCAGTACAATATCACAGTCAAAAATCGTCCGCAAGCTATCAATGGCAATGGTCAGATGTCCTGCGTATTCGTCCCAAAGAGCCTTCGCACCTTCCTCCCCCTGCCTGAGCCGATCAAAAAAGCGCTCCAGACTCTGATCCTGCGGGTCTCTGAGCACCTGCGCAGAACAATAAGGGTCTAAACACCCTTCCTTGCCGCAGTAACAGCGACGGCCTCCCGGAACAATCATCATATGGCCAAATTCGGCGCTTTTATAATTGTCTCCCCTATAAAGCTGAGAGGCCAGAAAAATGGCTCCGCCAACGGTATCATTCAGGGAAAGATAGACCGTATCCTTTGTCTTTCCCTCCAGCTCCGCACAGGCGGCATTGTTAGCGTCATTTTCAAAATATACCGGAAATGGAATATACCGGGAAAAGCTTTTTAAGCCGACATTTTTTGCGCCCAGCGCATGGGATTGACGAAGCAGCCCTGCTTCCAGATCTAAAATGCCTGGTATCGACATTCCCACTCCCAGCAGCCCTGCTGCCGCTTTTTGCTCCTGTACAAAGGCCTCGATGGCCTGTCCCAGTGCTTCATAATATTCAGAAGTATTTTCATAGCCAAGAACAAGGCTTTTTCTTTCTAAAAGCGTTCCTGAAAGATCCACCAGAACCATCCGCACATGCCGGCGGCTGATTTCAACCCCCAGCGCACTGTAAATTCCTGCTTGGAGCCGCAGCATTTTAGCCTTTCGCCCGCCGGTAGAATTATACTCTCCTGCTTCTATCACAAGTCCCCGGTTCATCAAATCGTTGACATACTGAAATACCGTGGGCATGCTCAGCTCCAACGCGCCCGAAAGCTCCTGTCTGGAGGCTGCTTTATGCTCAAAAATATACCGGGCCATCCGAATCCGTGTTTCTCGCCGGCCTTCTCCTTTAACCGTTTCTTTCATCTTCATTGATCCTGAACGTTGATCAAGACCTTCATTGTGGTTTCCCTATGCGCATCGATGTACTGATAGGCCTCCTGATACTGCCGGAAAGAAAATGTCTTTGTCATTAGAGGACGCAGCTGAACTCTGCCTTCGCTGACCATCTGAATTGCCGTCAAATAGTCCTCATGCCGGTACATCATGCTGGTGTTTAAATCCAGCTCATGATCATTCAAAACCGCTAAATCTACCTTAGCCATGCCGGCAAAAACGGCCACCAAAATGATCGTGCTACCCTTCCGTGCGCATTGAATTGCCTGATTCATCGTGACATCCGTACCCGCACAGTCATAGATCACATCCGCTTTATCCGGGCCGAATGCTTCTTTTAAGGCTGTATCAAAATCTACTTTAGAGGTATTCACTGCATAATCGGCGCCGCATCTCTCGGCAAGCTCCAGACGATAATCGCTGATATCCGTAATCAGAACCTTTTCAGCTCCCATACCTTTCGCAGCCTGTGCCACCAAATTACCAATCGGCCCTGCCCCCAGCACGGCTACCGCTTTTCCTTTGATCTCTCCAAACCGCTTCACGGCATGGACCGCCACTGCCAGAGGCTCCAGCATAGCTCCTTCTTCATAAGGCAGGCTATCCGGAATCGGTGTCACCTTAGATGCCTCAACAGCAAAATAGGTAGATGCCGTCCCCGTAGTCTGAAAGCCCATCACCTTAAGCTCCTCACAGAGGTTATACTTGCCATGGGTACAAGGGTAGCAGCTCCCGCAGAAAACCTGGGGCTCTATCGTCACCTTCTGTCCAATCTGAAATCCCTGCACGCCTTCTCCTAAGGCCGCAATCTCTCCTGAAACTTCATGCCCCTGTGTAACAGGATAGGAGGTGAAAGGATGTTTTCCATGATATACATGGATATCGCTTCCGCATACCCCAATCATCTGAATCCGAATCAGAACCTGTCCCGCTTGCGGCGCAGGAACCGGAATTTCCTGAAATATAATCTCTCCGGGCGCCGTCATTACCTGTTGAAGCATCATGTCTGCCATTACCATTACCTCTCTTCCCGCACTAAAAGTATGTCTTTTATAAAAGATTTTATTTATCTTAGTATACCATCTCTGCGTCATTTGTCAACCCGCTTCCTTTTTATTTTAAGCTGGGATTTCACAAGCAAAAAGGAGAGTGTACTGCCAATCTAACACCGGCAGTACGCCCTCCTCTCTGTTACCAGTAGCCTCTTCCCCTCTGAATCACTCCGCAGGCTATTTTCTTGCCGGAATTTCCGGATGGCTGCGTTGTAAAATCGTCAGGATGATCATGGATAATCACCGTCCTGCCAATAATCTCGTCCACAGAAAACCGGTCCGTTAAAAATACAGAAAGGGCAAAGCCTTCATTTCCGAATAACGGCGGCAAATCTCCCGCATGATCAGGATGCTCACATTCTGCCGGATTATAGTGCCCTCCGGCATCTGCGAATGGATCCTCTTCATTCCCGCTGCAGGCGCCCCCTTCATGAATATGAAATCCAAATACGGGCTTCTGGCAGGGACTGGCAGAATGCGGCAGACCGCTGATCTGTGCGTATACAATCACGCCTCTGCCGGTTTGATAAAACCATACGCTGCCTGATATGTTCGGACTGCCTTCACTGCCGCTGATACTTGCCACCGCCTGCGCGCTGCTGCGCAGCACTGAAAGAAGCGACCCTCTGGCATTCGCGCCAAATAATGATCTGTTCACACCAATACAATACTCCTATCCTCTGTTTATGTATTTTATGCAGATCCTAAACAGAGGGTTCCTCTTTTCTCCATAAGAATATTGCGGCGGCATTTACTTTAAGGGCAGTTGTATGATAAAATATGAAAAATATCAGTGCAGCACTGGATTCAAGGAGAAAAATATGAAACTACAGGAAACCGACATCTATCTGGCAACATTAAGCCGGGAAAATTGCAGGACGATATGGAATGATTTTGAATATGACTTTGCTAATCCCACAGAGGAATTTAATATAGGCCATTCTGATGAAAAGGCGGATGATTGGTTTGATGAAATACAAAAGCTACAGGGAAACAGGCATATTCGGCTGGGAATTTTCCAAAACGACGGAACCGTGATCGGTGACGTTGCCTTACAGAACATTGACAGAGTGAATCGTAAATGTAGTGTTGGTATAGGCATGTCCAAGATAGAATATCGTTCTAAGGGGTATGGCAGACAGGCAGTCATGCTCATGCTGCATTACGGATTCTTATATTTGGGCATGGAGAGAATAACTGCAAACACCCTGGATCTCAATATCGGCGCCCAGAAGCTTTTAGGTAAATGCGGTTTTGTTTTAGAAGGAAGGGAAAGAAGATCTGTTTATCTAAATGCTGAAATGCATGATAAGTTAAACTACGCCATATTAAAAGAGGAATTTCTGGCAATGGGGTATCCTGCGTGGACTTGACCATGCATCCCCATGTCTTTCGGTTTAGCCTTAATTATGCAAAAACCCCTAAATAGGGATTCTCAGACAAAGAGAAAGCCAACCGACTTTATATTAAAATCGGTTGGCTTATTTCATGCGGATGAAGGGACTCGAACCCCCACGATGTCACCACCGGCAGATTTTGAGTCTGCTGCGTCTGCCAATTCCGCCACATCCGCGCATATCTTGAAGCGAATACCATCATAGCATACATATATACGTATGTCAATATCTTTTTATTTCTCTTTTATGGATTTGTGCATTGACAAATGCACGCTCCTTCCCCATAATCTAAGCATCTAAACACATTCCGCATCCTGAAAGGAGCTGCGCATGCATCATTATTTTATCCTTAATCCGGCCGCCGGACAGGGCCGCGCCCTTGATTACATACCGCTGATTCACCAATGCTTCTCCGACTCTCCTGCGCCTTACACAATCTACACCAGCACCGGCGTAGGCGATATCACCGCCTATGTACGCAAGACCGCTACCGAGAGCCAGGAAGAGCTGCGATTTTACGCCTGCGGCGGCGACGGCACTCTGAACGAGGTCATCTGCGGCGCCATCGGCCATCCTCATGTATCTGTCGGTATTCTTCCGGCCGGCACCGGCAACGACTTCATCCGCAGCTTTCAAAATGCAGAGTTTTTCCGTCAGGTGCCCGCCCAAGTCGCCGGCTCACCCATCCTCATCGACCTCATTCGAATTAATGAACAATACGCCGTCAATATGGTCAATATCGGGTTTGACTGCAATGCTGCTCTTGCCGCCAGTCAGCTCAAAAAGAAGCCCCTGCTCAAAGGGCCGCTTGCTTATGCTGCCGGCGCACTACAACAATTCTGCCACAAAATGGGCTCTGCACTTCAATTTGAACTTGACGGCAAAGAAACCTTTTGTGGAGACTTCCTGCTCTGCACCATCGCAAACGGCCGCTTCTGCGGCGGCGGCTTCCACTCCTCGCCGCAGGCCCGCCCCGATGACGGCCTTCTTGATCTGGCCGCCGTCCGGCTGCTATCCCGCCTGCGATTCATCTCGCTTCTTCCCTCTTACCGCTCCGGCAGCTATCTCATCCCCCAAATGCAAACAGGCCTAGTCACCTACCGGCAGTGCCGGCAGCTCTCACTCTCTTCTACTACTCCTCTCTATGTCTGTATCGACGGAGAAATCTCCTCCTTCACCTCCCTGCACATCGAGATTTGCCCTCAGGCAATGCGCTTTATTCTTCCTTACGGCTCGCTGCTTGGTTCCCGCTAACGCTCAGCTCACTAACAAGCAGCGCAGGCGCCGCCACCTGATAAGCCTCATGCATCAGCAGCGGCAGATAACAAAGCCTATTGCCCACCATCTCCACATGCTGCAGCAAATCGCGTATATTTCCATTCATCGTCATGCCATACGCCGTTCCCTGCTGCACGCCGCCGCGAATCACCGCCGCATTGCACGGAAAGCTAAATTCACCAGAGGCCGTATTCACGGCATGGAACTGATCCCATGCACTATAGACATACAGTCCATCTCCCAGCTCGCTCAAAAGCCTCTCCATAGACGCCTGCCCCGGCTGCATCACAAAATTCTTGGGCGTTACCACGATATCGCTCCCCTTTACCAGGCCAATTGTCCGGCCGGCATTGCCCGTTGAGGCCGCCTGCAGCTTTTGCGCAGTTTCCAGATTATGCATCAACCCGCAAAACCGTCCGTCCCGGACCAGATCCACTGCGATTCCCTCGCTGCCCTCACAGTCAAACGGAAATGCATAGCCGCTTCCCGGCAAAGCCGGAAGATCCTGAAGCGTCACCTTCTCCGACGCAATTTTCTGCGAGAGCCTGCCCTGCAGTGCACTGCTGCCTGCAGCATACTCCCGTCCGCTAAACATCTGCCACGCCGTAATCCAAAAATTGGCGACCACATCACTGCTCAGCACCGCTCGGTATGTACCTGCCTCGCAGATCACCGGTTGGCGCTGAATTTTTTTATTCTCCTCTATCTCGGCTAGTACCTCTGATATATCCAGCTCCTCCACACTCGGCGCGCTGACAATATACCCTTTGCCGTCTGCCTCTATGGAAAGCTCGGCCCGGCGCCTGCTGAACTGCCGGTTTAGGCCCCTCTGGTTGACAACCCACTGCGTATGGATCATCTCGTATAGCCCAGCCGACTTTTTCTCAGACGGAATCCTCGCCTCCACCTGCTGAACTGCGTCTCTAAGCACCTCAGCCCGGCTTAATGACTGTTTCGGCTCGTCCGATATCACTGCTCCCTGGCTCGGCGCCGGTGTACGCTCCGCCTCGCCTGCCTCCGCCTGCAAGGCCTCTGCATTTTGCGCTGCCTGCTGTAAAAGCGCCTCCGGCTCCTCCTCAATGCACTGACTCACGGCATAGCCCATAGCCTTCTCGCCCGCACGCGCATAAAGCACTGTTTGATGATCTGCTCCGCTGCTCACCAGCTTTCCCTGCTGATAAACCACGCTTATATGCTCTTTAGTCTCTCCGTTTACTTCCCAAAGCCCTTTTCCTTTTTGCTCTTTTAAATACTGCACATATTTTTCTCTTATTTCCATCAGCCTTCTCCTCCTACGATCATCTCTGCAATCCGCACCCGCGGCTGAAAGGAAGTAACATTCACCAGTCCGGATGCCGCGCCGCAAAAACTTCCGTATTCTGTCTCTATCTTTGAACCGACCCGATCGATTTTTTTCATAACCTCCATGCCATTTCCCGTAATCATGCAGTTTCTAACCGGTCTGTCAATCTGTCCGTTTTTAATCAAATAGGCCTCGCGGCAGATCAGCGAAAAGATCTGACCGCCGCTGCCGCCGCCCAGCCGCTTCACATACAGCCCCTCCCCCAGCGAACGGATCATCTCTTCCTCATCATCCGTCCCGGGCGCCAGATAGGTATTGCTCATGCGGGAGGTAGGCGCATAGGTATAATCTTGCCGCCGGCCGCAGCCATTGCTGCGCATCCCAATCATCTGCCCATGCAGCCGATCGCATAGATACGTTTTCAGCACGCCCTTCTCAATCAGTATATTACGCTGGCGCGGATGGCCCTCATCATCAAACGCTGACGAGCCGTACAGCCCCGGCAGCGTTCCATCGTCAATCAGCGCCACCTTGCTGCTCGCAACCTGCTGGCCAAGCCTGCCAATAAAATCGCTGCTGCCGGCCGCAATTGCAGCGGCCTCCAGCGTATGACCGCAGCATTCATGCCATAAGGCTCCGCAATCTCCCGCCTCTAAAACCACCGGCATATTTCCTGATTTTAACGGCTCTGCCTTCAGGGATGCATAGCTGGATCTTAACCTCTCCCGGATAAACAGCTCCCATTCATCCGTCTCCCAGGCCTCCATCCCGCAGGGCTTTACAAAATCAGCCCATTCATACAGGCCTCCCTTTTCATCTCCCACTGTATAATAGACCCTCGCTCTTGTGCTGACGCGCCGGTCAGCCGCCAGTACCCCCTCGCTATTCGCAATCCATACTCTCTGATCCGTATCGCTATAGACCACCCGCTGTGAGAGCAGCGGCACGCCTGCACCGGTCGCTGCCCGCTCCGCTGCTTTTGCAATCCGGATCTTTTTTTGCACACCACTGGCATTTACCTCCAGCCGTACCGGATTCGGATTCACTCCCTCCATCCTTTTCAGCGCTTTTCCCTTTCCCTTGCTCTCTGCCCCGCCTGCAAGCAGCGCCAGCGCTTCCTCTGCCAGTGTCATCAAGCCCCTCAGGCTCACTTCACTAGAGTAGGTATACACCTCCTGCGTCCCCTGCAAAAGCCGCAGCCCTGCACCATATATCCTCAGATTTTTAATTCCCTGAATCTGCTGCTTGGCGCACTGCACCTCCTGATCCGACCGATCCTCCAAAAACAGCTCGCTAAATTCCGCGCCCTTCGCCTGCGCATAGTCTAAAACCTGCTGCATTTCCTCTTTAGATATCATTTGACTTTCCTCCTCATTCCTGCCATAACAGCTGTGTATAGCGCGCTGCCAAATACCCATCTTCTCTCAGATACCAGCTCTCCAGCCCTTCCTCTCCGCGGCTGACTACTGCGCGCTCAATTTCCTGCTCTTCCTTCGTTTCCATCACAACATAAGCAACCTCCTCCGGCAGTACCAGCTGCGCCGGCACCTCGCCAGCCGCATACACTGTCTCCTGCGTCTTCTGGTGATCAGCCGTCATTTCAATCAGCCTAACCTCCTCCGGCAGCGCCCGGCTCTCCAGCGTCAGCTGTGCCGAAAAAATCTCCGCTTCCCGCTTTCCATTCTCCGTCTTTGCTTGATTCTCCTCCAGCCTATGCGAGCAGCTTACGCCCGGCCCGTCAAAATCCATATCCAGACCATTTCCCTGCACCGCATACACCCTTCCCCGTTCATCCTGATATACCGGATTCAGATAAACAAGCTTCTTCCCGCAGGGCGGGAAATAGAGCGTTGCCTCCAGCCGGACCTCATTTCCCTCATCGGTCGTTTTTATCTCAGATCGATCCGCATAGATTGCTTCGTCCATACAAATTTCAGTATAGTGCTCCTCCTCTTCCTTCACATCGGGTACAAAACAGCAAATACCTTCTATTCCGTCAAAATCCCAGCGCTCATTTTCTCGTTTTGCATAGATTCTCTGCTCCTCTGGGGCATTCATCTCAAAATGCTCCTGTGTAATAAAAAGTCCAATTAAATGCCCCTGCCCATCGCCTTCCGACTCTTCCAGCGCAAGCTGGCAGCTGCTGAGCAGACAGAAGCTTAAAAATAGTCCCGCTAAGATCATATGTTTATACTTCATCTTCTTCCTCCAGTCTTCCGTCAAATTTTAAAATATCTCCCACCTCACAGTGCAGGTAGTAGCAAATTTTGTTGATCGTGGTAAATCGTACGCCCTTTGCTTTGCCGCTTCGCAGGATCGAGAGATTGGCTTCGGTGATGCCGATTTTGGCGCAAAGCTCTTTTGATGTCATATTCCGGTCCTTTAATATCTCCTTAAGATGCAGCTCAATCGCCATGGGTCTCACCTCAAATAAACAGGTCGTTGCTGTCCTTAAGCTCTTTGTTTTCCTGCAGCAGCTTGGCGGCCAGCAGCGCAACAAGTACAAAGGCAATAGAAAAAATCGGAATGGACAGTGCACTGTTAAGCACATGCAGGGCTGGCGCCCAAAAAAGCTGCAGCACATGCAGTGTGATATTAGAACAGACAAGAATGATCAGAGCGCGTGCACAGGTCAGCGTCAGACGTTTTGCCTTTTGCAGTACCTGCTCTGTGTGAGGGGCCGCTATCTGCACCTGCAGCAACCCTCTTGCCGCTATGCAAACCCAGATATCTAAGCCATACGGAAGTATCTCGATCGCCGCCTCTGCTGCCAGATTGATATAGCTGAGCAGCAGACTGCCAGCTCCTGTATTATTTTCCTGCAGCGCCTTAATGGAGCTCGGAAAGATGGCAATCCGAAGCAGGATGCCGCCGATAAAAACCAAGCCTAAAAACCAAAGCAGCCGAATCAGATATTTCTGCAGCTGCCTCATATCGGCACGGAAAAAACGCCGCAGCAGCCGGATGATCCCATACCCGCCTAATACCGCGTTTGCCGCCATACTATATAAAATCTTCATCCCCTGCTGCACTTCCGGCAGCGGCATCGTATGGGGATTGATCATTCGATAGATTCCTACTGCTAATATGCCGCTCAAAATGGGAAGCAGTGCATCCTCGGGTTTAATCCCTCGTTTCCATAGGCTCCACATTCCATACAAGATCGGAGCAAAACAGATCAAGAGATACACGGTAAAAGCCGCCATGTTTCCGCTTTGTCCTGACAAAGACCAGATCCGAAGCCCCTTGGCAATCAGTTCATAAGGAAATGTAAAAAGTAAGTCTAGATATTCCATCATCAATCCGTACGCTCCTTCTTATGTAAATGATTTTATATCATATACTAAAAATTATCGTTTGTCAATAATTTTAAACTTTTATATTTAACAAAACGCTGCAAATAAGGAATTCAGAATCCTTTAGATTTGTATCAAATCACCAGTACCCAGTTTTTCTTTTATATGCTATAATATATGACTGTAATACACTTAGGTTATGATTTTGGCTGGACTTCGCATTTTGTCTGATGATTTGCGCAACAAGATCAAAAAATCTGATAAAGAGATTTTTTCATCTGCACATATCTTCACCTGATTTACCAAAGTGATAACCAGACGGAGGTCGTTATTATGAGTATTGAAGTTGGTGCAGTTTTAAAAGGTAAAGTTACCGGTATTCAGTCTTTTGGTGCTTTTGTCGCTCTTGAGGGTGAAAATACACAGGGTCTGGTTCATATTTCTGAGGTGTCCAACACGTATGTAAAGGACATCAACGAATTCCTGCAGGTTGGGCAGGAGGTAGAAGTAAAGGTGATTAAGCTGGATGAAGCCAGCAATAAAATCTCTTTATCCATGCGCGCTCTGATGCCCAATCCCGAAGGCAATAAGAATGCCAAAAAAGATTCTAAAGAAGGCGCTCCCAGAAGACGTGCGACAAATAAGAAACGCGGCGGCAGCGCTCCTGTTTCTTATAAATCTGATCCGGATGAGGCTGGCTATACGCTTTTAGCTGATAAATTAAAAGATCTGGGTCTGTAATTTCCGGTTTGAATGGTATCTAAAAAGCGGCAGTGAGTGAATTCACTGCCGCTTTTTGATATCCAAAAGAGCTTTTCTTTTGTGTCATTTCTAGCCAAAGATCTCTTTCAGCAGCTTTTCATACTGCTGCCCTGCCTCTGTCTTTTTAAGACTGACGTATTGCTGTCCCATCGCGCGATAAAACCATGCCTGTTTTTCTTTATCAGACTGATGGAAACACATCCAAAACTCATCACCGCTCTCCTCAATTCCATTCTTAATTGAGCGTAAATTCGATAATTTATCGGACAAAGAAATCATCTTGGCTTCTTTCCCAGCCGCTCCAATTTTCATCACCATTTCCTGCTTGCGCATTTCCCATGTCTCCTCGGGCGGCTGCTGCTCTCGCTTGTCCTCCGTCTCCTCCTCAACCAGTCCCGCCACATGTGCGCCAAATGCCCGCACCAGATCCGGCATCGTAACCAGTGTATCCTCTACCACATCATGAAGCAGCGCAGCGGCAATCACATCCGGATCCTGTGTAAGCGTCGTTACAATCTCTGCTACCTCTACAGGATGCACAATATATGGAGTCTTTCCATCCTTTCTATACTGCCCCCTATGAGCTCTGACCGCATACCAAAATGCCTGATTAACTTCCGGATACTGCAGTCTGATTTCATCGAGTGCCTTTCCTGTCATTTCCGCTCCTCCCTTCTTCACTCTGCTGTCAAGAGATTTTCATTCACATTTCCCGTCTAAACCGCAGTGCATGCCGATTTGCTCTTCGCCAATCTCCGCCGCATTTTCAATGGCCTGTTTAAACTCCTCTACCGTGTGAATCCCTGTCAATCTTTGATTACCGATCACAAAGGTGGGAATGGATGATACCTCTTGTGATTTCGCATATTCCTTTGCCGCATCCAGCACCGGCATATACGTCTTTTCCTCTACCGCCCTTTCGAAGGCCGCCACATCGAGCCCCAGCTCCGTTAAAACGGCTTCGATCACTGACATTTCTCCAATATCCTTTTCATCCACATAAAAAGCATGAAAAATCCGATGATTATACTCTGTCTCTTTCCCTGCTTCCTTGGCAAAATAAAATCCTTGAAAGGTAAGTGTGGTATACGGATGAGGAGAAATCCAAGGCAGCTTCATTTCTACTCCAAGCTTTTTGGCAGCAGGAAGCAGTACTTCATCAAACCGCTTTAGCTTTGCCTCATCATGCATGGGATCGGTCTTAGGCACCGGCGGTCTGCGCAGCTCATAAGGACAAAGCTGCACCTCGACATCCATGCCTTTAATCGCCTCTTCAAAAGGAATTTCACCCAGATAGCAAAATGGACATACATAATCAAAAAACAATTGAATCTTTATACTCATAGCTAGTATCCTTTCCATCTCTTTTCAGGGACTTGAATAACCAAAAATTGCCTTGCCGCCTTTATCAAACCATGACGATACCGGAGTTTGCTGCTCTGCAGCAAACTCGCAAGGCGGCTCAGGGACTTGACTAACCCAAATTGCCTTGCCGCCTTTATCAAACCATGACGATATCGGAGTTTGCTGCTCTGTAGCAAACTCGCAAGGCGGCTCAGGGACTTGAATCGCCGAGATATATCTGGCCGCCTTTATTATATCATTCTTTTTCTTTAAATGATAGCCTCAAATTTTATCCTATTGCCGATAATTTTCTCTAATAAATGGCTCTTTGATCATCGTTTCTGTCAATAAGGTATATTTTCCCGGATGACGATAGGCATTGCCGTGTACCTCATTTTCCCGGTAGCGCCTAAGCATATCAAGATCCAGCTCTGCAAGATAAATTCCCTCATCCCCTCCTGCCTGCAGAACGCATGTATCTCTCGAACCTGACAGTTCCGGCAAATATGCGACTCCATCAAACATACTAGAGCC
Source organism: Lachnospiraceae bacterium (assembly GCA_022794035.1). Lineage (NCBI taxonomy): Bacteria > Bacillati > Bacillota > Clostridia > Lachnospirales > Lachnospiraceae > Lachnospiraceae bacterium. The sequence goes on from JAAWDX010000007.1 coordinate 251,337, forward strand.
TCCGTTACAATCGGGGACACTATCCGGATAATTGCATGTGGCAATCGCAACCATGTTTTCATAGGCCCTCCCCCGAAGCTGACAGAGCCGGTTGATTTCCATCGGACAGGCATTGGGCACCAAAATCAGCTCTGCACCCTTTAGCATCAAAATCCGTGCGCTTTCCGGAAATTCACGGTCATAGCAAATCATAGCTCCCACCTTTACCGCGCCGCACTTTGTCTCCAGTTCTGTTACATAAAAATCCTCTCCCGGCGTTAAATTTCCTTCCACATCAAAATCACAGGTATGCACCTTCGCATAAACCAGTTTTCTTTCCCCTTTTTGATCAAAAAGAACCATCGTATTACGCGGACCGCCTTCATATTCCTCCAAAAGGGTAATGCCAATGGCCATTTTCAGCTCCTGTGCCAATCTTTTAAAAGCCGTAACAAACTCATCCTCTATTGAAATCGCTTCTTGTTTCCATTCTTCAATCGGACGATCATAGATCCGGTAACCATTGCTCCACATTTCAGGAAATAGCGCAATATCCGCTCCTTTATTCTTAGCCTCCCGGCAGAAAAAAACGCCTTTATCCAGATTCTCTTTTAACGTACTGCCCGGAGCAATCTGCAATAATGCTACTTTTAAAATATGCTTTTCTGTTTTCTGCATTTTCATTTCCTCCTATGGTTCATTATAAATCACATGTAATAAAAAGTCTATGAACTATTAACTGTCCTATCATATTTCCAATATCCTAAGTGTCGAATTGTGAATACTTTTTATAAACATCATTGATTACGCAATTTTTTAATGCTATACTACTTTCAGAAGGAGATATAGCCTGTGATCAAACAGACTGAAGGAAGTACGAAAAGATGCCCACTTTTCACACTACGATTACTTTAGGAGATGATTATGATGATTAAAAAGCTCTTTTATTTTATCCTTATTTTTACCATGCTCTTTTCCCTTACCGCATGCACCAAAAACAATGACGAGGTCAACAGCAGCAATATAGAATCTTCTACAACAGTAGATTCATCTGTTCCATTAGAGTCATCTGTAATTACGCCGCAAAAAGTTCAGGCAAATGAATTTTCTAGTGCCTCCTCTGTTCAGTGTGGTAATTTCAATATCATGATTCCTGATAGCTGGATAAAAAAATCCAATTCTACAGACACTACTTTTAACTATGATTCCTCCCTCGGAAATGCTAGCTTCTCCATATCGGCATCCGTTATCACCAATATGATAGACGATACATACCTCTCTGAATTTACCAAGGAACTGATTGATGCTTTCTCCTCTAATTCTTCCTACCAAGATTTCACAGTAACCACTGCTCCTTCTAAGGTGTCTATTTCTTCCCTTGACAGCGCCTATGTATTCCATTGTTCCTATTTTTATGAACAGCCATTTACTTCCGTTGTTTTTGTAGGAGGATCAGGCAATCATTTTATTTATCTCATGGCCGTTGTCGCATCTGAAGCATCTAATTATGTCTATGATGATGATATCAACGCCGTAATCGAATCCATTTCTTACACTCAGCCGGATACAACAGCTGTTCAGGAAAGTACTGTCACAAATGATCCTAGTGTCCCCCAGGAGTATAAATCTGCTCTTGCTAAGGCTAAAATTTATTGCGACAATATACACATGTCAAAAGCCGGTATCTATGATCAGCTGACCTCTGAATACGGAGAAAACTTTTCTGCTGAAGCAGCTCAATACGCTGTTGATCATATTCAAGCAGATTGGAAGCAAAACGCATTAAAACAAGCTAAAAATTACAGCGATAATCTTCATATGTCAAAAGCTGGTATATATGATCAATTAACCTCTGAATATGGAGAGCAATTCACTCCTGAAGAAGCTCAATATGCCATTGACAATCTGCAAGCAGACTGGAAAGCCAATGCATTAGAAAGGGCGAAATCATATCAGGAAAGCATGGATATGACTCCTGCCGCCATACGAGATCAGCTAGTTTCAGAATATGGAGAACAATTCACTCCTGAAGAAGCAGATTATGCAATAGAAAACCTCCCCCATTAAATGCTTATCCCCGCTGGCTAATGACTTAGATATTTATAAATTTAAGCATTGACATTTTATAGGGAGTATGATATTATAGTTTTCGCGATCGACAATGATTGCGATCAGCTGCTATGGCTCAGTCGGTAGAGCGTCGCCTTGGTAAGGCGGAGGTCACCAGTTCAAATCTGGTTAGCAGCTCTAAAATGAAGAACCGTGGAAATTCTTTTAAACAAAGAGATTCCACGGTTTTATTTTCATCTATATGAAGCAATAAATTATCGATTCCGCAGCCACATCCACACAGCATTTGTCAGCGGCTGAGGCGAAATCTTGGCTAAAAAGCGCTTTATATTTGTGTTCAGGCCATATACCGATATGTCCCGGCGCCGATAGCTATCAATCAACGCCCTGCGCACAACCTCCTGCGGGCGATATAACGGCCAATAATGCGTACATCCATCCGGTCTCTTTGTGCGGCGGGCTACTTGAATAAATTCCGTATCCACAAATCCCGGGCAAACCGCCGTAACAGAAATATTTCTTGGCTTCAGCTCCACATGCAGTGCCCGCGAATAGCTCAGCACAAATGCCTTTGTCGCTGCATAGAGACTAAAATACGGCAGCGGCTGAAATGCCGCCATAGACGCCATATTGATGATACGGCCGCCTCTTGGCATATATGGAAGCACGACCTTGGACAGACATACCACCGCCTCCATATTCAACGCCATCATATCCCTTAAATCCTGCTCCAAAAGCTGCTGACAGCTACCAAACTTGCCAAACCCAGCCGCATTGACCAAAAGCTTCACCTGTGGATGATAGGCCTCTAAAAGAGCCTTCACCGAAGCAACGCTTCCATCCTTAGTCAGATCATATGCCAAAATACGCAGTCTTGCAGGCACCTCTCTCTGCAGCGCTTCCAAACGCTCCGCACGGCGTGCAATCACCCAGATTTCATCCAGATTTTGCAGCGCCAGCTGCCGTACAAATTCCCGGCCTAAGCCGGAAGAGGCTCCCGTTACCAGTGCAATCTTCATTCTTCCTCCTCCGCAGCCTCCTCTGCAAGCGCCACCTGCAGCATGAGGGCGTTTTCTATGCGGCAGCGATGCAGCTTGCACCCCAGCTCATATACGCCATTCACGCTTCCTGTATAATGTGCCGCATTGGCTGCGCAGCCTCCGCTGCAATACATGCGTGCAAAACAGTCCTTGCATTCTTTATGCGCATATATATTGCAAAGCTTAAAATCATCGCGGGCCTGCTCATTGGTAATCCCATCAAACACATTGCCCAGCAGATATTTCTCTTCGCCTGCAAACTGGTGACAGGGATACAAATCGCCATTAGGCGTTACCGCCAAATACTCCGTCCCTACGCCGCAACCTGAAATTCGTTTTACTACGCACGGACCGCCTTCCAAGTCCAGCATATAATGGTAAAAAGTAAAATCCTTGCCTTCTTTGTGGCGCTTCAGCATTTCAACGGCCAGCTGATCATACTGCTCATATAAGACAGGCAGATCCTCTTCCGTAAGCGCATAGTCTGCTTCCGGCGGCGCTACAACCGGCTCAATAGAAAGCTCTTTAAAGCCCAAATCTGCCATATGCAGCAGATCCTTCACAAAGTCGGTATTATAATGCGTATAAGTGCCGCGCATATAATATTCCTGATCTCCTCTCTTTTCCACCATCTTCTGGAACTTAGGCACGATCAGATCATAGCTGCCCTTTCCATTCTGGCTACTTCTCATTCGGTCGTTGATTTCTTTGCGGCCATCCATGCTCAAGACGACATTGCCCATTTCCCGGTTACAAAAATCCATAACCTCCTCATCCAAAAGCACTCCATTTGTCGTGAGCGTAAAGCGGAATTTTTTGTCATGCAGCTTTTCCTGCTCTCTGCCATAGGCCACCAGCTGTTTTACCACTTCCCAGTTCATCAAAGGCTCGCCGCCAAAAAAGTCTACTTCCAGATTATGCCGCGTACCGGAATTCTGAATTAAAAAATCAAGCGCCTGTTTGCCGACCTCATAGCTCATAATTCCCCTGTCACCATGATATTCTCCTTCTCCTGCAAAACAATATTTGCAGGCCAGATTACAATCATGCGCAACATGCAGGCACAATGCTTTTACGACGGATTGCCTTTTTTTAAAATCCCATGCTACATCCTCATAGATATCTTTAGAAAACAATTTACCCTCTTGCTTCAAGCTTTCGATATCGTCTAAGGTTTCTCGAAGCTCCGCCTCTGTGATATCCTCTCTTCCTTGATAACGTGCTAACATCATGTCAATGATTTCTTCAGCCGTATGATCTTCATACAACTGAATCATTGCATAGGCTATCTCATCTACCTGATGCACAGAACCGCTATTTACATCCAGTACAATATAATATCCGTTTTTTTGAAAACAATGTACCATGAGTTCCTCCTATATTCGATATGATCTATTTCTTATGTAATCTGCAAGAAAAGACCGCTGTAAAGCAAAGCGCCTCACAGCGGTTTCACAGCAAGCATGTTGATTATTTCTTCAGCTGCTCGCACTTCTGGTTTGCCACGCTGCAAGAAGTTTTGCTAGCGGACTGGCATGAAGTCTGGCATTCGCCGCAGCCGCCTTTTTTAGCGGACTCGTTTAAATTTCTGGTATTCAGCGTTTTAATTCTTTTCATGAATTACACCTCTTTCTGTTTATACATCATGGACTAGTGTACCAGCTTTCTGGTTGACTGTCAAGCATGTCCATCACGAATCCCTTACTTTTTCATAAAATAGCGCTTCGCTTTATCTTCTGCGTTTTACCCTTCGAATCCACTCATTAAGAAATAAAATGGCCTTTTCACATGTGCGGATATTGAGCCAATAATAGGTTGCCTTGCCCAGATTGCGGCTGCACAGCATGTGAGCATCCTGCATGATATCCAGGTGGTAGCTTGCGGTGTTGAGCGCAATACCAAGCCGTTTGGCCAAATCGCCTCCCGAAAGCTCACCTTCCTTCAATAAATACTCAATGATTCGGATCCTGTTCTGATCTCCCATTGCATTTCCGAATTTTTCAATATCAATTTTGGTATCCAGCTCATTTCTCAGCGTAATCTGATGATCATACCCCAAAATAAACCAATTCGTCTCGGCAGCCTTAAAAACAATATTTTTACTGACGGCAAGGATAGAAATCTTAAGCGCTTCACCGTCTTCCTTAACAGCCGACCGACCTGTCATGCTTTTAAAGCCTTCCATGAGCGTCGTCATTTGAAATGCCTGTTCACTTTTTTTCAGATCATCCTCTTTTTTACTATATATAGCTTCTAGCTTTTCTATATAGGCAGAAAGACACTCCTTCAGCATTTCCGTGAAAAAGGTAGGATCTGCAAAAAAATGCAGCAATTGAAATTTCATCGCTTCTTTGATTGTCTCACTTTGATAAATTGTCTGTGAAACCTCTAAAATATTCTGATAGTCTACTGTTTTTCCTAAATAAAAAGCGCAGACCTCTCTTCGGATTCGCTCGGTATCATCCAAATAAGAGGTAAAATCCGCCAGCTTCATATCTTCCTGCTGCTCTGCCAAAACCTCTCTATAGATATCCAAAAAATAACAATCCGTTCTCCGATTCTTAATAAAAAAGAAAATAGCCAGCTCCGGATTCGGCTCCGCAAACTCTTTTAAACAAGCGTCAATATACTCTGTATCCTTTTGCTCATATCCGGCATTGGCGACTCTCTCCAGCCATTTAGCTCGCCGATTCAATTTCATCATCAAAATATGATATAGATCATAAAACAGACCGGGATTACGATAAAATTTAACTTCCACTGCTTATTCCTCCTTTATAATTCTTCCCCAAGGATCCATTCCTGCAGCTTCCATGTGGCCATTCGGCAGACCTTGGTGTTGATCCGGTAATAGGCGGTCTTTCTCTGATTATGGTACGAAAGCAGCTTCGCTTTCTTCATAATATCAACATGATATCCCACTGTATTGACGGCAATATTTAATCTGCCGGCAAGTTCTGCACTCGATTTTTCTCCTTCATTTAAAAGGATTTTAATAATATTGATTCTGTGCTGATCTGCCAGCGCATTTCCAAATTTCTCCATATTAACCTGAAGCTTTTCTTCTTCCTCCTCAGGCTCTATATACTGATCTCCGATAATAAACCATACCTCTTCTTCCGTTTTATTCAAATACCAGAAGACATTTTCATAAAAAAGCACAAAAGAGACTATGCATTTTTGAATTTCTTTTTTCCGCCCTCTTTTACGAATCGTGGGCTCTTGTCTTGCGCAGGCCTGCTCCGGACTGAAGCTCTCCTGCTTTAATATCAGCTCATTGGCTCTCGCCTCGTAAATTTTGAGAATTTCATTATAATATGATTGAAAAATTCTTCTTAGATTTTCCAAATAAGACACATCATGAATATAAAATGAAAGCAAAAGAAACTTAATAGATTCTTCGATATCCTTGCTTGCATCGATCGCCTGCGCCAGCGCACGAATATCATGATAATCCACTGAATCTCCCAAATAATACTGGCAGAGTTTCTCCTTCATCTGTTCTCTGTACAGCAAATATTCCATGACGGCATCCTTTGTCATGTTTTCATCCGAACGATTCATAACCTCAGCAATCACTTCATGAAAAAAATTTGTCGCGCCTGCTTCTTTTTGATAAAAAAATACCGCGAGCTCTGGGCTGGGATCCTCCAGCTGGCTCAGCTTGTATTCCATCTCAATCATTGATTTTTGTTTATTTTCATCCTCTGCTAACCTGCTGATCCATTTACTCCGATCATTCAGTTTCATGGTAAGAGCCTGATACACATCATAGATCAGACCTGGCGTTCTTTTAAAAACAATCTGCATGGTTACCTCCTGTACAATTCAGCTCCAATTATGCTATATGCCTATTATTTTATCATATTCATCGGATGCTTTCAAGAATTATCAAATTTTTTTAGTGCATTCCTGATGCACTTTTGGTAGTCTTTACTTCAATAAAAACAATCTCCGATTTTGTTCCCATCCGGGCAGTAGGCCCCCATGTGCCAATTCCTGATGTGACAATAGCCTGCAGATGGCTTCCTTTCCAATATCCGTATGAGCATGTGCTGATCATCTCAAGCAGGATATTTCCCGGAAAAATCTGTCCATTATGCGTATGACCAGAGAGAATCAAGTCTGCCCCTGCCTCCTCTGCCTCCTGCCACCACGACTTCCAGCGTGTTGGCGGCTGATGATCCAGCATAATGACCGGCCTATCAGCATATCCCTGCAAAAGCTGCTCCGGTGTTTTTCGCTCCGCCTCCATTGTCGGATCGATCCGGCCTGCCAAAAACACTCCGTTATCTAAAAGGATGCCCTCATCCAGTAGGATTTTTATCCCGCAGCGCTCTAAAAAAGCAACTGTCTGCTGCGGTTTGGCATGCACGCCAAATCCGCTGTCATGATTGCCTAAACAGGCATATACGCCGTAACGTGCTTCTAGCTTTTGAAATGCTTCTACAATTTGCTCCTTTTCTGATACGGCATCGATTCCAGCATCCAGCAAGTCCCCGGAAATCAAAACTAAATCCGGCTTAAGCGCATTGATATTGCTTACGATTTTTTCAACTCGTTCGGCACCCCAAATCGTCCCTAAGTGAATGTCGCTGATTAATGCAATGTGAAATTCGTCATTTTGCGCCTGCGGCGCTTCTAGCTGAATTTGATATGGCGTAACGTGAATTTGATTTGCCTGAAATACGGCAAGGATTACTACTATCAATACGAGACCTAGCATGCCGCCGTAAATGCGCTGGCAGCTCTTTTCACTCCATGGCTTTTTTCTTCGCCTGCACAGCCATAGGATATCGAGAAACAAAATGAAAAGCATTAAATACAAATCAGCACACATCCAGCAGCCGCCAATCCAATATAATGCCTGTTCAAGCGCGTGTGGCAAAAGGCCTTCTGCAAACCGCGGAATCCAAAAAATGAGGGTGAGTATCTGCAGCACTATCATTTCTACCGCCAATACCCACCTTTTACGAAATCGTATCTGAAAAAACCGACGCCATAGGCGAAAGCCAATATAGGCGTTGATCATAATCATACTGATCATAATCGGAATTGCTAAATAACGCACAGATCTTCTCCTGTCTTTTTATTTTATCATAAAATGAGGGTCTGTCTATGTCAATTAAGCTTCCCTTAA